>CANQIW010000031.1 GCA_947624055.1 uncultured Lachnospiraceae bacterium | reverse complement strand
CGAAGCGCTCCACCTGCTCCTTAGAGCGGCCGACGTAGCGCGATGGCTCCATCGACTTCTTCAGGTCCTCCAGCGACATGCCGAACGAAGGATCCGCAGCGATCAGCTCCAGGAGATTGTTCTCCCTGCCCTCTTCCTTCACATTGCGGCCTGCCTCCATCGAGAGCGTGCGGATCTTCTCGTGCAGCTCCTGACGGTCTCCGCCCGCCTTCACCGCGTCCATCATGATGTTCTCGGTCGCCATGAACGGAAGCTCCGCCATCAGCTGGCGCTCGATCACCTTCGGATAGACCTTCAGGCCGTCCGTCACATTCAGGCACAGATCCAGGATGCCGTCCACCGCGAGGAAGCCCTCCGGCACGGAGAGACGCTTGTTCGCGGAATCGTCCAGCGTGCGCTCAAACCACTGGCAGGACGAGGTGATCGCCGGATTTAAGGCGTCGCAGATCACATAGCGCGCCAGCGAGGCAATGCGCTCGCTGCGCATCGGATTGCGCTTGTACGCCATCGCGGAAGAACCGATCTGCGTCTTCTCAAACGGCTCCTCCACCTGCTTCAGATGCTGGAGCAGCCGGATGTCGTTCGACAGCTTGTGCGCGCTCGCCGCGATCCCGGCCAGTACATTCAATACCCTTGTATCGGTCTTTCTCGAATACGTCTGCCCCGACACCGGGACACACGCGGAAAATCCCATCTTCTGCGCGATCTTCGGATCGAGCTGATCCACCTTCGCCTGATCGCCGTCGAAGAGCTCCAGGAAGCTGGCCTGCGTGCCCGTCGTCCCCTTCGAGCCGAGCAGCTTCATCGTGGACAGCACATAGTCCAGATCCTCCAGATCCATCAGGAACTCCTGCGTCCACAGCGTCGCGCGCTTACCGACCGTCGTCGGCTGCGCCGGCTGGAAATGTGTGAACGCGAGCGTCGGAAGCTCCCGGTATTTCATCGCAAAATCCGAAAGCTGCGCGATCACGTTGACCAGCTTTTTCTTCACAAGCTTCAGCGCCTCGGTCATCACGATGATATCCGTGTTGTCCCCCACATAGCAGGACGTCGCGCCGAGATGGATGATCGGCTTCGCCTTCGGGCACTGCACGCCGTACGCGTACACATGCGACATCACATCGTGGCGCACGACCTTCTCGCGCTCCTTCGCCACCTCGTAGTTGATGTCGTCCCGGAACTTTTTCAGCTCCGCGATCTGCTCGTCGGTGATGTCAAGCCCGAGCTCCTGCTCCGTCTCCGCCAGCGCGATCCACAGCCTCCGCCACGTCCGGAATTTCATGTCCGGCGAAAAAATGTACTGCATCTCCCTGCTCGCGTAGCGCTCCGAGAGCGGGCTTACATAGCGGTCATTACGGTCACTCATAGGCTCTTTCCTTTCTCATCGTCATCTCTAAAGCCAGATCTGCCGTTTGGCTCTGGCAAAATATCTCTATCTTCCTCAGGCCAGCCCCAGTCTGCGGAACACCTCGTTGTAGGCCTCCTCGACATTGCCGAGATCCCTTCTGAAGCGGTCTTTGTCCAGTTTCTCATGCGTCGTCGCGTCCCACAGACGGCAGGTATCCGGCGAAATCTCATCCGCCAGAATGATCTGCCCCTTGTATCGGCCGAACTCGATCTTGAAATCCACAAGCTCAATGTTCGCCTGCATAAAGTAATTCTTCAGCACCTCGTTCACCTTGAACGCGTACTTTGTGATCGTCTCAATCTCCTCACGCGTCGCAAGCTCCAGGGCGATCGCGAAATAGTCGTTGATCAGCGGATCGCCGAGCTCGTCGTTTTTGTAGCTGAACTCCAGCGTCGGCGCCGCGAACGGCTTGCCCTCCGGAACACCCAGTCTTTTCGAAAAGCTGCCCGCCGCGATATTGCGCACGATGACCTCAAGCGGAACGATCTCCACCCTTTTCACAGCGGTCTCTCTGTCGCTTAACTCCTCGATGAGATGTGTGGGCACCCCTTCCTTCTCAAGGATACGGAAAACATGGTTCGTCATGCGATTGTTGATCGCGCCCTTGCCGGCGATCGTGCCTTTCTTCAGGCCGTTGAACGCCGTCGCGTCGTCCTTGTAGTCCACGATCAGCACATCCTCGTTGTCTGTACGGTAAACCTTTTTTGCCTTACCCTCGTAGAGCATTTCCTTCTTTTCCATAACTGACCTCCTCTTTCGCCTTCACTTTTTCAAAAGTATTCGTCTGGATCCGCGGCGCTCGACTCATTGCCACATGCAAGTATATATGATTGAGCCCCGGATTGCAAGATTAGTTTTTCACACTCCTGCGATACTGTTCCTTCAGCTCGTCAAAAAGCTGCTCCGCATCCGTCTCCCCCGCGTGTTCAAGACGTTCGGCAAGCTCCGGGCTTTCACACAGCTTCGCGTTATATTCCAGGATACTCTGGATGAGCTCCGGATCCGCCTTCAGCTTCTCCAGCCGTTTTCTGTACTCCGCCTCATCCAGGAACAGCGGCAGCGCGCTGATATATTTCCGCAGAGTTTCCTTTGTCTTTATCAGTTCGTAGGATTCGTAAAAGCACTCCGCGGCCGTCTCAAACTGAAACAGCCCCGCGTATGCCGCACCGAGATTGTTGAGGACCGCCGCGTAGAACTGCGCCCCCAGCTTACCCGGATTTCTGTGCCTGAGTATCCCGCGATACTCTGCGATCGCGCGCGCGTACATCCGCTCCCGGAACAGATAATCGCCGCGCAGCTTCTGCTTCATATCGTCGGACTGCACCTCAAGCTTCGCGAGTCTCTCCTGAAATTCGCGCAGCTTTGCGTGAGAGAGATATCCGGCTTCGCGGAAGATCGGCAGCACAAAAAAGGCCGCTCCATCCTTCTTCTCGAGCTGCTCATACAGCTGCCGGTACAGTCTCGTAAGTCCGAGCTCATCGCGGATCCAGTCGCAGAGTCCCTCATTGAGAATACTCTCGTCGATCAGACAGATGTTGTTGTAGAGGTAGAAGCAAAGCTCCTCAAGCGAATAGATGCCTGTCCTGATATTTTCTATAAAATACGGTTTTTCCGCCTGCTTAACCAGGCAAAGATCGTAGCCCATCGCCGATTTTTCTCCTCCTGAAGCGTATTTCTTCTCCCGCGTCATCCGGTCAGAAGCGCAGCTCCCTCTGCCAGCTCAGCCCGGAGGAGCGGTACAATCCCCCGAATCCCAGATCCTCCACTTCGATATGGCAGCACACCGCCGATGAAAACCAGACGGTCATGCGCAGCCTCGTCCCGCGGTCCGGTCTGTCCGGAAGTCCGGGAAGCCGCATCATGTGGACAATGCTCTCCCCCTCCGCCATCGGCTGCGAGAGGACGCGTATCTCGCGCTCTCCGTTCAGAATAAACTCACAGACATGATGCGCCTCATACCAGTTGATGCCCGCGTTCACCAGCGGATAGTATGTTTCCTTGCCGCGGACGCGCATCTCCATGCCGAGATTTCGCTCGATCATATCGCATCCGCTGAAAATAATGCCGTGGCTTTCGATCAGGCCGACACGCTCCATCACCGCGTAGCAGGCGCCCTTGGAATACAGATTCCTCCCCTGAAACGCGTGTCTTTTATAGCAGAGGAACTGGATCGACCTCTCCGCCCAGCTCTTATTGAAATAATCGCCCATCAGGTAGCTCGCGGATACGTTCCTGCGCTCGAACACCTTCTTCAGAAGTTCAAAAAACAGGCGGTCCTTCTCCTTCTGCCATTCGGTATCGCCGCGCCCGGCACGTATCTCCTCATCCATCGGCTGTCTCGCGGCCTGATTCACCGCGGCGATCGCCGGCCTCGTGCTTCGGTCGATATGGAGCACATACCCGACGATCGCCTCGTCTTCATACGTCAGAAGCGCCACATCCTGATACCACAGCTCCTTTTTCTGGTTGATCGTGTGGTAAAAGAAGGAGGACAGATAATCCTGCAGAAAGATCTGCCTGCGGTCCAGCCCGTTTCGCTCAAGCGCCTCCACGATCACCGCGCTTTGGAGGTCATCCAGCTCGCGCACCGTCACCATCACATAAAGCTTCGTCTCCTTTGTCAGCAGCTTCAGCTTCGACATACACAGCCGGAAATAGATTGCCAGGAGCTCCCCGGCCTCATAGCTCTGCCCGCCGCAGGAGATGGCCTCCCGGCGTGCGATTCTGCCGTACAGATCCGTGATCCCGTACAGGGCCGGCTCCTTTGTATCCGGCTTGCCGGACCCTGCGGACCGGACGGCCGCGGCCGGAGCGCTCTTTCCGTCCCAGAGATGCCATCTGCCCTGGCTGTCCTGCCGCATACCCATCGGCAAAAGCGCATGCTCCGCGTCCGACGCGGCACCCAGCGTCATCGGCTCCCTGACCGACTGATGGTAATATGTGATCTGGGCGTACTGTTCGTTCAGCTCGATCCCCAGCACCAGTTCATTTGTCGCCTGTATCATAAATTTGTCCTCCGGCATTCACACCGCCGAAGCTTTCGCAGCCTCGGCGATATCCGTCTGGCCTGAGCGGCAATCTCACATCAGCGTGAAGATTTCTCCGGCCAGATACTCCATAGTCAGGTAAGATTCCAGCTCCTCACGGACTTTTTCCTCTCCCTCTGCCCGCGCCCGCGCGATACGGTTCAGCGACTCATACTTTGAGGTCCGCCCGGAAGCGTCCGACGGCGCCCGCAGCGTCCACAGATCTGTCTTCCTGCTCTCCCCGTCGGATCTCTCCTCCAGATAGCACTCCAGCTCATCCCCGTCGAACAGTGTGAACTCGCGGACAAAGATCCCCTCAAAATAGTTCTTCAGGGTCTCTTGCCGGTATTCTTCTTCCCTGCCGCGCAGGCGATAGAAGATCGTCACCCTGCTCTTCGGATCGCAGGCATACTCAGCGAACACCCTTCCCTCCATCTGGTAAGGCCGCAGCAGCTCCTCGTCGAAACGCCGCCAGAACGCAAAGCGCATCCCCAGGGCTCCGAATTCCTCAAGCAGCTTTTCCGTGATCCTCCTCTGCTCCGGCTTCAGTTCCGGACATCTCGCGTAATACTGCAAAAGCGCGAGACGGCATACCTGTTCCTGCTCTTCCGGCCTGTTCTTCCGCTCCAGATACAGATATTCGCGCTCGATGTAGGCAAACACCGGATCCGCGACCGGGATATCCCTGACAAAATATTCGTAGGCCTTGAGATTTACATAGGCTCTGCAGAGCCGCTTGCGCCCCATCTTCTTCCAGTAGGACTCAAACACAGCCTCCGAGCCCTGCGTTCCGCTCCGCGTGAACAGGATCATCGTTATGATCTTCTCCTCCAGGAGCATCGTATCCAGATCGAAGCGGATCGCCGCCTGCCATATATGCCGCATGTTGCGCACCGGCCCCTCATAGTACAGAAGCAGATACCGCAGCAGCTTGTCGTCGTATTTTCCACGGTCGAAGCAGTAGTAGCACAGGGATACCAGCATGGGATTCTCACCGAACTCAAGCTCCAGCACCATGCGGCTGCAGATGCGCACGAGCTGAAGCAGAGCGATCCCCTCTGTCCCATAGGCGTCAAGCAGAGCGAACGCGTCCTGGCATTTTCCCTCCTCGGCCAGCAGAGTGATCAGGGACGCCTTGTCAACCTTCACATAGTCCAGATACGGAATGTGTTCCAGGAACTCCGGCAGAGACTCGTCGCGGATGTGATCTTCGTAATATTTCATTACATCCCTGCGCAGAATATCCCGGAAGGCGTCTGAGAAAGCCTCCGTCTCGCACGCCGCCGTAAAGTACGGAAGCGTCTGTTTCTGGATCGGTCCCAGCTCCATGCACCTTAAGCAGATGTAGAGGAGAAGCCCGGGATTGTCCGGTATCAGCTGCGCGCACCACGCGAGCAGCTCCTCATCCTCCATCATTCTGCGGATCCTGCTGTTCCCTGCAGCCAGATAGCGCCGTCCGTGCGTGTCCTCCAGCACGACCGCGCTGTCCGGGTCGTAGATCTGAATATAAGCGCGCCCGTCCGCCAAGAACGCCGCCTGCTCCCTGCGAAGCCGCGCGGAATGGACGACCACCTGCCGGATATCCGGCAGATCGCAGGAGACCTCACAGGTGAACAAAAGCCTGGTCAGCTTTTCCGCGGAGGAGGCCGTCAGATTCTTCTTTCGAAGGAAGGTCCGGTAAAGCGCCACAAGATCGTCCGAGATCCGCGCCGCCTCCAGCTGGTCCGCCGTGAATTTCTCCATCGCGGCCCGATAGCTGCGGAAGGTCTGCGCGTCGCGCTCGCGGTTCTCCGCGATCCTGCGGTAGATCGCGGCCCTCCTGCGGTAATCCAGCGTGTTGTCGTACGCGAAATACATCCTTATCACCTGCGGCATGGCGTCCATGTCGAGGCTGTCCATCGTTTCCATATAATATTCGTACAGGCCTGTGATGCGCAGCCCGCTCTCCACGCCCTTCGCGTACCACGGGAAGAAACAGCTTTCCTTCCTGTCCCCCTTCATCAGCAGCAGGCAGACCGCCCTCACAAGATCATCAGACGGATACAGACGATAGCCGTCTGTCAGCACCTCGTAAAGCTCCCGGTCAAACGTCGGAAAGTGCGCCGCCAGATTCGCCGTCTGCCGCACGACCTCCGCGGTCAGCACCTTCTCCTCCCTCGCGAAGCGCAGAAGCCGCAGCTCAAAGGGGCCGAGCCTGTGCATCAGGAACGGATCCTCCCTCAGGATCTGATAAGCCTCAAGATACAGGATCCGGCTGCGGCAGCCGGCGCGGAACTGCTCTTCAATGGCCTCATATCTGGCATTTTTGTCATTCAGGTAATTCTCCTGCAGATACAAAAGGATCCAGAGCAGCCTCCAGTTTGCCCTGTCCCGCGAGAACAGGCGGACAATCTCCTCCTCCACGCGGTCCACATAAGCCGCCTCACGGTAGAAGAACGTTGTCAGATACAGATAGAAGCCGTAGCGCTCCGGGGAAGCGTCCCGGCGTATCTGCGCGTCCATGCTCTCCAGAAGCTTCAGCGCGCGCTGCTTCTTCCCGTCCGCGAAATAGAGCTGCACAAGGAACAGATCCGCGTACGGATCCTGCCCGCCCAGCCGCTTATAGCTGTTCAGCACACTGACAGAACGCTCCGTCCATGTGGCGAGATCGATCTTCTTCAGGCGGAAACGTACATACAGCGCCTCCAGCTCCTTGCGCATGATCCTGCGGGTGTGGTGCCCATGTCCCGCCCCGGCCTGCTCCGCCCGGCGCGCCTTCACCTCGATCTCCACGGTCCGGCAGCCTGCCATCAGCGTGATCCGCGCGTAATTGTTCCCGGCGTGCATCAGGTTCGTGTCCAATACAAGACCCAGCTCGTACGTGCTGCCCGCGAACTCCTCTGTCGTGAAGGCTTTCTTCTCCAGACGGAGGAACTTCGCGTCCGCGCCCGCGCTGATCTCCTGATAACCCCAGGTGTTTTTCATGATGCGGATCGTCCGGCTCACAGGCGCTGTGAGCTCTTCCCAGCTGTAGGAGAGCTGCTCCAAAGAGATCTCAACCGGCTCTTTCTGCCCGGTTCCAACCAGGAATTCCTCCACCTGCGCATAACCGCTTCCCTGCGCGCGCAGACTGCCGTAGAGCGCGGCAAACTGAGGCTCCCGCTCGCTCAGCCTCCTTCCGAACTCCTCCATGCCAAAGATACGGCTCGCCTTCCGGAAGCTCTCCCGCGCGGCCTCGGCGAGCTCCTGCGCGCTTCCGATCCGCCCGGCCTCCCGGGCCTGTTCGCTCGGCTCAACCGTGATCTCATACGGCAGGACAAACTCTCCGAGCTCGCAGCAGATCGTGATCTCGCCCTGCTCCTGCGTCCCTTCCGCGAAGCCGCTGCAGTCGATCTGAAAGCGGATCTCATTCTCAATCCCCTGAAACTCCAAAGGCTCGCACAGCACGCGGGGGCTGGAGACGTAGAGAAATCCTCTGACCTTGCGGCCGTCCTCCGCCGACACGCGGAAACTTCCGCCGGCCGCGGCCCCCGGCGTCGCCCGGATCACAAGCTTCGCGGGCTCGATCGCCAGCCCGGCCGTCTCATATTCAAATATGCCGTTCAGTAACTGTTCGATTCGTCTCTTCAATGCTTTTCTCCTGTCTCGTAAATACCGTTTCCAGTATATCACTTCCGGGCCGTTCTTCGCAAGCATTCTGCCGATATTTATATAAGCTTTCATTTGTCAAGGTCTAAAACTTTTTAAAATTTCCCCGGAGGGCGAATAGCTCCGCTGCAAATTGTGAATTATTTTAGCAGAAAATATTTTCAGGAGGATGAGCGCATGGCAGTCAACAAGGTAGAGATATGCGGCGTCAACACGGCGAAGCTTCCGACGCTGACCGGGGAGGAAAAGAAATTCCTGTTCGAGCGCATCAAGGCGGGCGACGAAAACGCCAGGGAACTGTACATCAAGGGGAACCTGCGTCTGGTTCTGAGCGTGATCAAACGCTTTTCCGGAAGCAGCGAGAATGTGGACGATCTCTTCCAGATCGGCTGCATCGGACTGATGAAAGCCATCGACAACTTCAACACAGAGCTGGATGTGAAATTCAGCACGTACGCGGTACCGATGATCATCGGCGAGATCCGGCGCTATCTGCGCGACAACAACGCGATCCGCGTCAGCCGGTCGCTGCGCGATACGGCCTACAAGGCGATCTACGCAAAAGAGAGCTACACGAAAAAGCACCTGAAGGAGCCGACGATCAACGAGATCGCGGAGGAGATCGGCGTGTCGAAGGAGGAGATCGTCTACGCGATGGACGCGATCCAGAGTCCGGTCAGCCTCTACGACCCGGTATATACAGAGGGCGGGGACGCCCTGTATGTCATGGATCAGATCAGCGACAAGAAAAACAGAGAGGAAAACTGGGTGGAGGTCATCTCGCTCAAGGAGGCGATGAAGCGTCTCGACGAGCGGGAGAAGCACATCATCGAGCTGCGGTTCTACGAGGGGAAGACGCAGATGGAAGTCGCCTCGGAGATCGGCATCTCCCAGGCGCAGGTCAGCAGGCTCGAAAAGAACGCGCTCAAGAATATGAGAAATTATCTGCGGGCCTGAGCGCCCTTCGCAGTCCGGCTTCAAAACACGGCGTCTGACTTCTCACACACACTTTCTGCGGACCTCCTCCTCGTTCACCTCCACCAGGATAATATCGGCTCCGACCTGGACGATGCACTTCCACGGGATGACATACTCATACTCGCGGCCGAGGAACCAGCAGAACTTCCCGGGGCCGGGAATGACCAGCGCCAGGATGCAGCCGGTCTTGCAGTCAAAATCGAGATCGCTGACACAGCCGAGCGAACGGCAGGTACAGATATTGATCACTTCTTTTTGTTTCAGATCGTAAAATCGCATGGACATTCTCCCAACATAACCCGGCTTTCTTATTGTATGATTCGTGATTGACAGCCGTTCCGACATCCTTTATACTTAGAAAAAAGGATGGGGAACCGGGAGGGAACAGTATGAAATGCCCATTTTGCAACCAGGAGAACACGCGCGTCGTAGATTCGAGGCCGGCAGATGAGAACAGCTCCATCCGCAGAAGGCGCATGTGTGACGCGTGTGGGAAACGTTTCACGACTTACGAGAAAGTGGATACGATCCCTCTCGTCGTGATCAAGAAGGATCAGACCAGAGAGCAGTATGACCGCCGGAAGCTCGAGGACGGCGTGATGCGCGCCTGTTACAAGCGCCCGATCCCTATCCAGAAGATCAAAGAGATGATCGACGCCGCGGAGATGGAAGTCTTCAATCTCGAGGAAAAAGAGATCGAGAGCAAGGCGATCGGCGAGATCGTGATGGACAAGCTGAAGGATCTGGACGCCGTCGCGTACGTGCGTTTTGCCTCCGTCTATCGCGAGTTCAAGGACGTCAATACCTTCATGAACGAGCTGAAAAAAATTCTGGAATGATCCAAAAACGCGGATCACAGATCAAGCGATCAGGGACGATCGCTTTTTTTGTTATTTTTCATTCATTATGGATCGCAGCACCCGCAGAAGCTCCAGGTCATCCTCCCGTGTCCGCACCGCGACCCGGTAATACCCCGAGCCCAGTCCGCGGTAATTCCGACAGTCGCGGATCAGTATCCCCTCCGCTGCGCAGCGGTCACAGAGATCCTCCGGCCCGTGAAAAAAGAGGTAATTCGCACTGGAATCGTAGGTTCTCAAGCCCAGATCCTCAAGACTCTGCCGCAAAAACGCCCGCTCTCCGGCCAGAAACGCCCGGCTGCGGGCGACATACTCCTGCTCCTTCAGCGCCGCGATCCCCGCCATCTGCGCCGGCAGGGAGACATTCCACGGCTGCAGGACGCTCCGCAGCTTCTCCAGAAGGGCGGCGTCGGCGCAAAGCCCGTAGCCGAGCCGAAGGCCGGCCATCGCGTACAGCTTGGTAAAGGCGCGCAGCAGGAACAGCCCCGGCTGCTCATTCAGCCTCCCCCTCAGGGAGAGATCCTCCCCGTGCTCCAGCAGCCCGTTAAAACATTCGTCCATGACCAGCAGGATCCCACGTTCGCGGCAGCGCTCCGCAATGCGCCCAAGCAGCTCCGGCTCGATCAGCAGTCCCGTGGGGTTCGCCGGATTGCAGAGGAAAACCATATCAAGATCTTCCGTCAGATCCAGCAGATAATCCTCCCGCAGCGCAAAACCTTCCTCCTCCCTGCACAAATAAAATGAAATCTCACAGTCCGCACTGCGCAGAGCCTGCTCGTACTCGGCAAAGCCGGGAGCCGCAAGCAGCGCCTTCTTCGGCTTCACGGCCCAGACCAGGGCGAAGATCAGCTCCGCCGCCCCGTTTCCGCAGATCACCTGATCCGCCGGAACATTCTCGCTTTCTGCGATCGCTTTCCGCAGAGCGCGGCAGCATACGTCCGGATAGCTGCAGGAGAGCCGTACCCCCTCGCACGCCGCCTCGGCCACACGCGCCGGCATTCCCAGCGGATTCATGTTGGCGGAAAAATCGAGCCGATACGGTTTTGTGTAGATGTCGCCGCCATGTACCTGTGTCTGCATGCCTGTCTCCTGTTCCTCAATGCCGCGCGGCATTTTTTCTGACTGAATTATAAGATGGGTCCCGCGGTTAAGTCAACAGGAATCTGACTCATTCAAAGCGCACGATCTCACGGCGCAGACGTTTGATGATGCGCTTCTCAAGTCTGGATATGTAGGACTGTGAGATGCCGAGCAGATCCGCAACCTCTTTCTGCGTCTTCTCCTCTCCGTCCTGTGTGTTGATGCCGAAGCGCAGGTGAATGATCGTCTGCTCCCGTTTGGACAGTCTGGCGATCGCGTCGAACAGCAGATTGTGCTCCGCCTCGGTCTCCATATCGCGCGAGATCACATCCTCATCGGTTCCAAGGATGTCCGACAGAAGCAGCTCGTTCCCGTCCCAGTCCACATTCAGGGGTTCGTCGATCGATACCTCCATCCTGTTTTTGCTGTTTCGCCGCAGATACATCAGGATCTCGTTCTCGATACAGCGCGAGGCGTAGGTCGCGAGCTTGATCTTCTTGTCCGGGTTGAAGGTGTTGATCGCCTTGATCAGCCCGATCGTTCCGATCGATATCAGATCCTCGACACCGACGCCCGTATTATCAAACTTTTTCGCTATGTACACGACCAGCCGGAGGTTGTGCTCGATGAGCTGGCTCTTCGCCTTTCCGTCCCCGTCCCTGCCCAGCATCCCGAGCAGCGTTTTTTCCTGCTCCGGTTCCAGCGGCTCCGGAAGCACCTCCGTTCCGCCGATGTAGTGCGTCTCCTTCGGCTTCCGGAACAGAACGTCCCCGAAATTTGCCGCCATCTTAAACTGAAACCGCTGTGGCATCGCAATCTTTACAATCATTTCCATTCTCCCCTCTTCGCGGCCGGATCGCTTCACCGCCGCGATGCGCAGTTGCCATTTTCTCTTACTTCTCAGGTCTCGCGTGCATGGGATGCAGGATCAGCTGAAACCTTCCTCCCGAGCTGACCTGCCCGTCATAGATCGCCAGCACCGGACGTTTTATGACGGCTGTGCCGTCGGACAGCTCCACCGTCATGCAGTCGATCGTCACCCCGCGCAGCCAGCCTCTCCCGGTTCCGATGCTGTGATATGGGATCAGATAAAATCCGCGCCGTTCCTCCCACATCTCCCCGAGCAGCCGCCTCGCGGGCGCGGCATCCACAATACTGACCGCTCTTCCGGTGAGCGGCTCCTCCAGATGATTTCCCGTGTCAATCATGCCGCGCAGCGTCTCCGTCCGTTCCTCCCATTGCAGCCGCACAGTCACAAGGCTGTCGCGCAGCGCCTTTCTCCTTGCCAGAGCATACCCCGCGCCCCGAAGCAGAAATATCGCCAGTACCGTCCCGGCCAGCAGCGGAAGTCCGAACAGCCCGAGCAGCGCCTCCAGAACGCCCCCGAAGCACACGCCTGTCAGCAATAAAAAGAACAGTCCCCTCAGGAACTCCTCCCGGCCCTTTCCCGCAAACAGAACGGCTCCCGCCGACAGCAGCGCAGAAAAATACCATCCGGGCAGCCCCAGACAGGTCAGCCAGGTCATGACAGCCGCGTTTATCACGCTTGCCGCCGCGATCCGCCTCCAGGAAAGCCTTTGCCGTCCCAGAGCCGCGGCTGCACCGATCAGCAGATATCCCGTGAGAAGATGTTCCAGAAAAAACTGGTCTATGTAAAATTCATAATACACAAAACACCCCCTGCGGATGCAACTGAACTCAGTATACTCCGCAGAGGGTGTGAAATTTGTCAAATACGGGCGGCATTTCTGCCATTTTTGTTGACAGAATACGACACGGAAATCTCTCTCCGGCCGAAAGCGTTCCTGCCTTTTCTGCCCGCCGACGGCAGCGGACAGTCACCGCTTTCGATCAGATCTGCAGCAATGGCAGCACTTCCGCGACCAGCTCCGCGTCAATCTGGCCGGGCGCGGACGCTTTCCCCGCGGTCGCGAACGTCACGGCGGAACCGGTGAGCGATCCGCACAGCCGGCTGACCGCGCCCAGACGCCCCATCGCCATCGTGATATACGGACGGTCCGCATATTGAAGTTTCATCCGGATCGATGTCTCGAGAAGCGTCAGCACATCGTCCTCTGACTGCGGCATGACGGCCGCCTTCGTGACGTCCGCGCCGAGCTCCTGCATCCTTCGCAGAAGTCCGGTGAGCGCATCGCCGTCCGGCGTCCCCGCGAAGTCATGGAAGGAGGCCACAACCTTCCCGCCCCGCGCACGGATCTCCCCCGCCAGACGGCGCAGGCGCTCCTCGCCTCGATTCAGCTCAACGTCGACAAGATCGGCATACCCGCTTTCAGCCGCGCGCACGTTCAGCGCCTCGTACTCCTCCATCGATATCGAGCGCTCGCCGCCCTCCTCCTCCTTCGTCCGGAAGGTAAAGAGGAGCGGACGCTCACCCAGGCGGCCGCGCAGATACGCAAGCGCGCGCTCCACCCACCGCGCGTCGTCCGTCTGCTGCCAGAAATCGGCGCGCCATTCCGCCAGGTCACAGGGGCCGGCCAGAAGCCCATCCGCCTGCCGCTCCAGCTCCTCCTGATCCGCAGCCGTCAGCGGAACGCAGATCTTCGGCACACCGTCCCCCAGAGTCAGGCCGCGCACCGTCAGCTGCCCCTGTTCCATCTCTTTCATCACATACATATGTCTTTTCCTCACTCTCTTTTTCTCGTTCGTACCGGGCTGTTTTCCTCTGTCACTATGACTCTGAAACCGCCCCTGCACGACCCGACAATTTCTATATCTGATTTTATTTTAACATATCTGACCGCTAAAAAAAAGAAGGAAAAAGAACGATAAAAGAAGGGGTATTTGTGTTGACAGGCATAGCCCGGCACGGTATGATTATACTGAATATAACAAATGATAAGCCGTCAAAGGATCTTAAATAAAAATAAAAGAGCGAAAGAGGTACCCAAATGTCACAAGAGATTACCGGCCGCACGCGCCTCGGCTGCCTGCTGGGGACGCCGGTCACGCACAGCCTGTCCCCGATGATGTACAACGAGTCGTTCCGCCTGCTCGGCATGGACCGCGTCTATCTTTGCTTTGACACAGAGCATGCGGATCTGGGGAGTATCGCGCAGTCGCTGCGGCAGATGAACGTCTTCGGCTTCAATCTCACAATGCCGGACAAGGAGCGCGTCCTGCCGTTTCTGGATGAGATCGATCCTGCCGCGCAGATGATCGGCGCGGTCAATACGGTCAGGAATGAAGGCGGAAAACTGATCGGCTTTAATACCGACGGGATCGGCTATATGCGCTCGGTGCGCGAGGCTGGCTGCGATCCGTCGGTCAGCGAGATGACGCTGCTCGGCGCAGGAGGCGCCGCCGCCTCGATCGCGGTACACGCTGCGCTCGACGGCATCCCGGCTCTGCACATCGTGAACCGCCGCGGACGCTCCTGGGAGAAGGCTCTGCGCCTTGCGGACACGATCAACCGCGATACCGGCTGTCGTGCCGATGTGACCGATATGGCGGACGAAAATGCCGTGCGGGACTGCATCCGGAAAAGCCGGCTGCTCACAAACGCCACCTCTGTCGGCATGGCTCCGAACGAGGACGCGTCTCCGATCGCGGATCCCGCATGGCTGCATCCGGAGCTGCTCGTCTCGGACATCATCTACAATCCACGCCGGACAAGGCTTCTTTGCGAGGCCGAAGAGCAGGGCTGCCGCACCCTGAACGGAATGTATATGCTGCTCTATCAGGGCGCGGCCGCGTTCCGCATCTGGACCGGACAGGACATGCCGGTCGAGGAAGTGCGACGGAAATATTTCTCATAGTCTTCGCCGGGTTTTCCTTGCGGTTTTCACAGAAACTGCCTATAATAACACTGTAACACAGAAAGGAGGAAGAGCAATGAGAAAGACAAAAGGAATCATAAAAGCAAAAGGATTTTCGCTGCTTCTGCTGCTTGCCGTGACCCTCGTCACTCTATTCGGCTCTGTGACCCACGCGGACTATGACGACTGGATCCGCCCGACAAGTATCTCGGCGGCCGGCAAGAAGAGCCTGACCATGAAGGTCGGCGAGGAGAAGAAGCTTCGTGTCCTCATGAAGCCGCTCTACGCGAACGACGACTTTCTCCGCTGGAAGATCGTGTCCGGCGAGAAGTACGTGCGTTTCGACGACTATGACCGCAACGACGACAGCATCGACCTCATCGCGGAGAAGGCCGGCACCGCCAAGGTGCGCTGCTACATCAACGGGAAATCAGACCAGAAGGTGACCTTCACGATCAAGGTGAAAAAGTCCTCCGGGAAAAAGAACACCATCGCCGCGAAGGGCAGCACCACCAAATATGAGGAGGTCTACGACGATTTCGATCTGGAGGTGCGAAAGCTCACCGCTGTCAGCAGCAGATATCTGAAGTGGACGATCGCGGATCAGAAGATCGTTGACTTTGAATCGCCGCATATGACCGTCGGACCGGAGGTGGACTTCATCGCGAAGAAGACCGGCACTACCACGGTCAGCTGCACAAACACCCAGACCAAAGAAAAGATCAGCTTCACAATAAAGGTCGTGAACCGCTACGAGGATTCCGACGACAACGATGATTTCTGGGAATACTACGATGATTGAGAGCTGACAAAAGGCGCCGCTTACGCGGCGCCTGATTTTCTGTATTCATTTCTCAAAGCCCTCACAGGCTCTGTCTGCACATCCCACTCAGCTTCTCTTGAGGAAATCCGGTATCTGAATGTCTCTCTCCTGCACCTTGCTCTCCGGAGCGCGAAGCGAACCCGGATTTGAAGTCGTCGGCGTGCGAAGCGGCGCTGTCGGAGCCTTGTAGGACGGCGCGTTCTGCGAAGTCTCATTGCGGAGGAAGCTGAAATCCGGAGCGGAACTCCTGCGGGACGTCCTCTCCTGCTTCTTGCCGCTCACATCCTCGAGCCCCGTCGCGATCACGGTGATGCTCGCCTCATCCGCGTATGTATCGTCGTACATCGCGCCGAAGATGATGTTCGCGTTCTCGCCGGCCATCTCCTGTACATAGCTCGCCGCGTCGTTCGCGTCGATCAGGGAAATATCGCCGGAAATATTGATGATGACATGCGTCGCGCCTGTGATCGAAGTCTCAAGCAGCGGACTGGAGACCGCCTGCTTGACTGCCTCGAGCGCCTTGTCGTCGCCCTTGGCTTGTCCGATTCCGATATGGGCGATGCCCTTGTTGGTCATGACAGTCTGGACGTCCGCGAAATCGAGATTGATCAGAGCCGGCAGGTTGATCAGATCCGTGATACCCTGCACTGCCTGCTGAAGCACCTCGTCCGCCTTCTTCAGAGCCTCCGGCATCGTGGTCCGGCGGTCTACGATCTCGAGCAGCTTGTCGTTCGGGATCACGATCAGCGTGTCCACATTCTCCTTGAGCTTCTCAATCCCCATCAGGGCATTGTTCATGCGCGTCTTCGCCTCAAAACGAAACGGCTTCGTCACAACGCCTACCGTCAGGATCCCCATCTCTTTTGCGATGCCTGCAACGATCGGAGCCGCGCCGGTACCGGTGCCGCCTCCCATGCCGCAGGTGACAAAGACCATGTCCGCGCCGCGAAGCGCCTGAG
>CANQIW010000030.1 GCA_947624055.1 uncultured Lachnospiraceae bacterium | reverse complement strand
GCGCGCTGGCGGAGGGAGAGGTGGCCGCGGTCGAAGCGCAGCTGATCGGATCGATTGCCACGAGACATGTGCGCGGACTCTCTGTTTCCACCGCGATGTGCAGCGACGGAAGCGATCTGCTTGCGCTGACGTGGTTCAATATGCCGTACCTCAGAAATACAATCCGCGTCGGCGTTCCCTATGTGTTCCGGGGGAGAGTAAAGAGAAAAGGACAGCGGCTGCTCATCGAGCAGCCTGCTGTTTTTCAGATTGAGCAATACGCGGGAATGACGCGGCAGCTTCGGCCGGTCTATCCGCTTGTCAAAGGGCTGACCGGCAGCATGGTGCAGAAGGCGGTCCGCCAGGTGGTCACGGCGAAGAGCCTCCTGCTGGAGTATATGCCCGGCCGGATCAGGGAGGAATACCAGCTTGCGGAGTACAATTTCGCGGTCGCGCAGATTCATTTTCCGGACGATGAGCATTCTCTGATGCTCGCAAGGCAGAGGCTCGTGTTTGATGAATTCTTTTTCTTCATCCTGCAGCTTCGCTTTCTGAAATCAAGGCGTGAGATCGCACAAAGCGGCTTCCGTATACGGCCGTCCGAAATGGCGGAAAAGCTGCTTCACAGCCTGCCTTATGAGCTTACAGGCGCGCAGAAGAGAGTCTGGGCCGCGATCGAGCGGGAACTGCAGGGAGAGGCCGTGATGGCGCGGCTGATTCAGGGCGATGTGGGCTCCGGCAAGACGATCGTGGCGATCCTTGCGCTCCTGACTGTGGCGGAGAGCGGCTATCAGGGGGCGTTGATGGCGCCGACGGAGGTGCTTGCCCGCCAGCATTACGAATCCCTGACAGGGCTGATACGCAGCCATGATTTCCCGGTTGGGGCAGTGCTTCTGACCGGCTCCATGACGGCGAGACAGAAGAGGGAGGCGTATGAGAAGATCGAATCCGGCGAGGCTTCGATCGTTGTCGGCACACATGCGCTGATCCAACAGAAGGTGGTTTACAGGAATCTGGCGCTTGTCATCACGGATGAACAGCATCGTTTCGGGGTACGGCAGCGCGAGCTGCTTGCGCAAAAAGGAAATACGCCGCACACGATCGTAATGAGCGCGACGCCGATCCCGAGGACGCTTGCCGTGATCCTCTACGGAGACCTTGACATCTCCGTGATCGACGAGATGCCGGCGAACCGCCTGCCGATCAAGAACTGTGTCGTGGACACAAAATTCCGCGGGAAGTCGTATGAACTGATCTGCCAGCAGGTGGAGCGCGGCCATCAGGCCTACGTGATCTGCCCGATGGTGGAGGAGAGCGAGACCTCCGGGGAGGCGGAGAACGTCGTCGAATACACGAGGAGACTGAGAGAGCTTCTGCCGCGGAGCATCGTGACGGAATATCTGCACGGGAAGATGAAACCTGCCGAAAAGAACGAGATCATGGAGCGCTTCCTGAAGAATGAGATCCAGGTGCTTGTCTCGACGACTGTTGTGGAAGTGGGGGTCAACGTGCCGAATGCGACGGTCATGATGATCGAGAATTCCGAGCGCTTCGGCCTGGCGCAGCTGCACCAGCTGCGCGGCCGCGTGGGAAGAGGGGACGCGCAGTCGTATTGCATTTTCATGCATACGGCGGATGGGAAACAGATCCGTCAGCGCCTGGATATCCTGTGCGATTCCAACGACGGTTTTGAGATCGCGAACCGGGACATGCAGCTGCGCGGTCCGGGCGATCTCTTCGGCGTGCGTCAGAGCGGAATGCTGGATTTCAGCCTTGCAGATATCTATTCTGACGCGGACGTGCTCAGACAGGCGAACGAAGCCGTCGGAGAACTCCTGGGACAGGATCCGGAGCTTGCGCTGCCGGAGCATGCAAAGCTGAAGGCACATTATGAGCTGCTCGTGCGGCAGCAGAGCGACCAGCTGAATCTGTGATAAGGGACAGAACGCAGACAGATCAATACATACGTGAGGAGAACAGACATGAGAACAGGATTTGATAACCGAAAATATCTCAGCATGCAGTCAGAGAAGATCAAAGAACGCATTGCCATGTTTGACAATAAGCTATATCTGGAGTTCGGCGGCAAGCTGTTCGACGATTACCACGCGTCGCGCGTCCTGCCGGGCTTTGAACCGTCCAGCAAGCTCCAGATGCTTCTTCAGCTCTCCTCCCAGGCGGAGATCCTGATCGTCATCAACGCGGAGGACATCGAGAAAAACAAAGTCCGGGCGGATCTCGGCATCACCTACGATCTCGACGTTCTGCGCCTGATCGAGGTGTACCGCAGCCACGGTCTGTACGTCGGGAGCGTTGTGCTGACGCACTACAGCGGACAGACGCTGGCGGACGCGTTTAAGAGCCGTCTTGAAAAGCAGGGCATCGACGTTTACTGTCATTATCTGATCGAGGGGTATCCGAAGAACGTGGCGCTGATCGTCAGCGACGAAGGATACGGCCGCAACGACTATGTAAAGACGACGCGCCCGCTTGTCGTCGTGACTGCGCCGGGTCCGGGCAGCGGAAAGATGGCGACCTGCCTCTCCCAGCTCTACCACGAGCATAAGCGCGGCATCCGCGCAGGTTATGCAAAGTTCGAGACCTTTCCGGTCTGGAATCTTCCGCTGGCGCATCCGGTAAACCTTGCCTATGAGGCGGCTACAGCGGATCTGAAGGATGTCAACATGATCGATCCGTTCCATCTGAGCGCATACGGGATCTCCACGGTCAACTACAACCGTGACATTGAGATCTTCCCTGTTCTGAGCGCGATCTTCGAACGGATTTACGGCGCGAGCCCATACAAATCCCCGACGGATATGGGCGTCAATATGGCGGGCTACTGCATCGCGGACGACGAAGCGTGCTGCGAGGCGTCGCGGCAGGAGATCATCCGGCGCTATTACGAGTCGATGATCCGCAAGGCTGATATGATAGCCACAGAGGACGAGCTGGCGAAGATCGAGTTTCTGATGCAGCAGCTTTCAATCTCGTGGCAGGATCGTCCCTGCGCGCGCGCGGCCAATGAACGCGCCGCCCGGCAGCAGCTGCCCTGCGCCGCCATAGAGCTCGACGACGGCAGGATCGTTACCGGCAAGACGACGGAATTGCTCGGCCCCTGCTCCGCAGTTCTGCTGAATGCCCTGAAGGTGCTCGCCGGCATCGACCACGAGCTTCCGCTGATCTCTCACAAGGCGCTTGTGCCGATCCAGACGCTGAAGACACAGTATTTCGGCAGCCGGAATCCGCGCCTGCATACGGACGAGACTTTGATCGCGCTCTCCATCAGCGCGTCAGAGAATGAGAAGGCGCGCAGGGCGCTGGAAGCCCTGGGTGCGCTGCACAGCTGCCAGCTTCACTGTTCGTCGAGGCTCTCCAAGGTAGACCTGAATACACTGCGCAAACTGGGGCTGAATGTCACGATGGAGCCGTCATAAAAGGGCTGCTTTGTATATTTGACCAACAACTTCAGTTGTTTTGTCGTAAATTTTGTGAAATTATGGCTTGCATTCTGCGCAATAATGAGATATGATGCAGTTGACGAAACATAACGTCTGTGATTTGCTAGATTTCTACACAGATAAGAGATACATTTTTTTGAGGAGGAAATTATGAGAACCAAAAAGACAGTAACGGAAGTTGTCTCTGCTGAGAAGATAGAAGAAAAGGCCGCAGAGGCGAAGAAGGAAACCACGAAGCCGGCGGAAAAGAAGGCGGCAGCCAGGAAGACAACGGTCAGGAAGACGGCTGCAGCCAAAAAGACAGCCGTGAAGGAGACGGTATATCTTCAGTACCTTGGCAAGGAGATCAACAAGGACGATGTGATGAAGAGCGTCAAGGATGTCTGGACGAAGCAGCTGAAGAACAAGGCCGGCGATCTGAAGTCTGTTGAGCTGTATCTGAAGCCGGAGGAGAATGCCGTATACTATGTCATCAACGGCGATGTGACGGGCAGCCTCGATATCTGATCGCTTTTATAATCAAATCCAGTAAAAACAGGGTGTTGTTGATAGCGGATCACGCTATTGTGCAACACCCTTTTTCTCTGAGAAAAAATCGGACTCTCAGAAATCCTTCGACCGGATATTGAGCCGCCAGTCCATATCCCCGCGCGCGAGCCCGAGCACCAGAGACTCTGCCGTGGCGATATTTGTCGCGATCGGAATATTGTACTGATCGCAGCAGCGGGAGATCGCAAAGATGTCCGGAGCGTTCGGACTGGTCATCAGCGGATTGTAGAAGAAGATCACCAGGTCCATGCTGTTCCGTTCGATCATATCAATAAACTGCTTATCCCCGCCTACACTGCCGGGAAGGAACTTGTAAACCTTCAGATTCGTGACATCCTCGATCCTTCTTCCGGTGATGCCGGTCGCGTAGAGATCATGTTTCGATAAAATATACTTGTAAGCGAGACAAAAATTTTCCATTAATACTTTTTTGTTGTTGTGTGCGATTAGTCCTATATTCATCTCTTCCACCTTCCAAGTCAAATTATCACAAATATATTATAGCAAAAATTTCTAAAAAATCAATCCGTTTTATGCCTTTTTTATAAAAAATGCCAAGTGATGAATTTGAAAGAATTACCAGTTTATATGGAATTCAGTTGCATATACTAGGAGTGCAGCAAAAAAAGCTGCTGAACGATAAATCGACAGATAAAACAGAAAATGTAAACAAAGGAGGCGTTTTAAATGTCAACATCTAACACAACAGCAGTACCGGAAGCAAAGGGTGCAATGGATCGTTTCAAATATGAGGTTGCGAACGAGCTGGGCGTGCCGCTTACGGACGGCTACAACGGAAACCTTACCTCCAAGCAGAACGGTTCTGTAGGCGGATATATGGTCAAGAAGATGATCGAGGCGCAGGAGCGCCAGATGTCCGGCGCGAGCCAGACTTCCGGCATGATGAAGTAAGCGACTGCAAGGACATTTGGAAAAGGGATGCTGTGTAAAAGCGGCATCTCTTTTTTTCGTATTGTTATTGACAGTTGTGGGAGAACTCTTTATAATGATTGCGAGTTATACGGATCCTATCACAGGGCAGGATCGGGCGGCGCGCGGCATGCGAAGCCGCTGCGTGCGCGAAGGCATTACGGGGTATGCGGGGGACGACGGATGAGAGTGATCGCAGGAAAAGCGCGGAGGCTTCCGCTCAAAACAGTGCCGGGGCAGGACACGCGGCCAACGACGGATCGGATCAAGGAGACCCTGTTTAATATACTGCAGGGTGAGCTGGCCGGGATACGCTTCCTTGATCTTTTCAGCGGGAGCGGCGGTATCGGTATCGAGGCGCTGAGCCGCGGAGCGCAGTATGCCTGTTTTGTGGAGTCGGCGCGGGAAGCAGCGGAGTGCATCCGGGAGAATCTGGCCTTTACGCATATGTCGGAACAGGCGGACGTCATGCAATGTGACGTGCTGTACGCGCTTGCCAGACTGGACGGACAGGATCCGTTCCGGATCATATTTATGGATCCTCCCTACAGGAGCGCGCTTGAACGCACAGTGCTTGAGACCATCGCGCGGCGCAGGCCGTCGTTTGTGAACGCGGATACATGGCTCATCGTGGAGGCCGATATCCGTACCGATTTTTCTTACGCGGAAGCGCTCGGATACGAGATCCTGCGTGAAAAAGAATACAAGACGAACAAGCATGTCTTTCTGAGACCTGCGGAGGAAAACTTATGAAACGGGCAGTATATCCGGGCAGCTTTGATCCGGTCACCAGAGGACACCTCGACATTATTGAGCGTGCGGCGGCGCTTGTGGACGAACTGGTTGTGGGTGTTTTGAATAATAATGCAAAAATACCGTTGTTTTCTGTCGAAGAACGTGTTAATATGTTAAATGAAGTTATCAGGCACATACCGAATGTTCGCGTGGAAGCCTTCTCCGGATTGTCTGTCGATTTTGTCAAGAGCTGCGGCGCCAGGTTTATCGTGCGTGGTCTGCGCGCGGTTACAGACTTTGAGTACGAGCTTCAGATGGCGCAGACGAACCGGAGCATTGATCGTGAGATCGATACGCTTTTCTTCACGACAGCACTTCAATACGCATATATCAGCTCGACGATCGTCAAGGAAGTGGCTTTTTACGGAGGGGATATTTCGGGGTTTGTCCCGGAATGCGTAGTAAGTCACATAGAGCGCAGGATTTCGGAAAAGCAGAGGGAAAACAAAGTATAAATAGTAAGGAGTAAGGAGAGAAAAGTTATGAGCAGCAGAATCGAACAAATCATTGAAGAGATCGAAGAGTTTATTGACAGCTGTAAGTTCCAGCCGCTTTCCTCGACGAAGATCGTCGTGAACAAGGAAGAACTGGAGGAACTTCTGCGTGAGCTTCGTATGAAGACGCCGGATGAGATCAAGCGTTATCAGAAGATCATCAGCAATAAGGACGCGATCCTTGAGGACGCGCAGACGAAAGCGGACAATATCATCGCTGAGGCGCAGGCACAGGCGCAGAAGATCGTCAGTGAGAGCGAAGTCATGCAGGTGGCGCTCCAGCAGTCGAATCAGCTGATCGAGCAGACAAACGCGCAGGCACAGGAGATCATGGATAAGGCGACTGAGGAGTCCAACAGTATCCGTATGGGCGCGATCCGCTATACGGATGAGATGCTGGAAAATCTTGAGAAGATCATGAGCCATACGATCGATTCGGCTGGCACAAAATACAACAATTTCATTAATTCCATCCAGTCCTGCTACGATATCGTGAGCAAGAATCGCTCGGAGCTTTCTCCGCAGGCGGAGCCGTCCAGCTACACCAAGGTGCCGGAGGCTTCAGAAGGGACGGAATCGGAGGAGTAGGACGGATATCAGAGCTATGACCGCGCTTAGCAGGGTGATTATCACCCTGCTTTTTATATAGCGAATGAAGAGCGTTTTGTCCATTGCGGCGACCGACGCGCTCTGTACAAGGGCGGAAAGCCCACCGAACGCGCTGAGAACGCAGACAAGAAGGTACCGGGCGCAGAAGGGCAGGGAGGCGTTCGCAATCATGTGGATCCCGTTGCTCACCTCGATGCAGGAGGCGAACAGAAGCGCCGCCGGATGCCCTGTCGGCATCAGCAGGGAGACGGCTCCGGACAGCAGGGAGAACATAACGATGTATGCGCCGAGCCGCACGGTGTTTTGAATCGTGTCGTAGATGCAGTCGTCGATCAGCCGGAAGGTTTCCTGCACATTTGGGGTGAACGCGGAGACCGCGCCTCTTTTTCCGGGATCCGCCCGTTCAGGGGCGGGCGCCTGTGCGGCGTGCCGCCGCGGTTCATGTCCGCGCAGGCTCTTTGCGCTGAGAATTCCATACAGGAGCGAGGAACCAAGGATATTAAAGAGAAAGAGGCCTCCCAGGGACGGACGTCCCATCTGATCCGCAGCGAGGAAAGAGAGAATGAAGGACGGACTCAGATTGTTGACAAATCCGTACAGGATGCAGGCTTCCTGCTCGCTGATCTTTCCCTGAGCCCGCAGATCATGGGTGAGCTTTGCGCCCATCGGAAATCCGCAGAGAAAGCCGGTCAGGATCGCGAACGATCCGTATTGCGAGCAGCCGAACAGGGCACGAAACGGGCGGGAAATAACAGGAAGAGACCGTTCCAGAAGGTTAAAGCGGAGCAAAAGCCCGCAGAGCATCATAAAGGGAAAGAGAACAGGCAGGACCGAATGATACCACAAGAGAAGTCCGGCTCTCGCGTCGCCAAGAGCCCGCGCCGGAAACAGGAGAAGGTAAGACAGCAGGAAGAGAAGGCAGCAGAACAGTTTCTTCATCGGGGCTCCCCGGTTTGTCGTTATTGTATCGTATGAAAACTTTCCGCGGAATATGTTTTTGCGTCTGCAAAATCCGCGTGTCATGCAAGACGGGGGAATCCGCATATATTGTCAGGAGAAAAACGCCTGTCGTTACAGAGCGATCAGAAAAGAAACGGGAGCAGACCCTGTGAAGCGAATCGGCGGCTATCTGGTATTCTTGTTTTTTCTGGCGGTGATAAATGTGTGGTTTTCGGCAATGCTTTATCAGCAGGGAGTTGCCTGGCAGCTGTCCGCGGTGCGGGCGGAGGATGAGAGTTTCCGACGGCTTTCGCTCTCTGAGAGGCAGCTGTCCCTGCTCCTGGATATGTATCGGAATTCAGATATGAAGCCGGGAGAGCTGCTGACGATCCTGAAATCGGATGCCTCCGGAAGCATACAGACTTCCGGGGAGAGCGCGGGCATTCCGTTTGCGCGGGAGGCGCGGGATAATTCGAACGAAAGAAAAGGCCGTGCGGAATCCTTCGCGAAATGGAAGCTGTTCATGCTTCGCTACGCTCCGCAGGATTTTGAACGGGTCAGCGGGTACTATGCCGCGGTTATGGATGATGTCGCATGTTTTCCGGTGGCTGCGGACGGTATCGTCTACGAGAACAGCTGGATGTTTGAGCGGAACTACGGAGGAAAGCGCGGACACGAGGGCACAGACCTGATGCCTTTGCAGAATCTGCGGGGGTATTATCCGGTGGTCAGCATGACGGACGGCATTGTGGAGAAAGTCGGATGGCTGCCGCTCGGAGGGTATCGTATCGGGATCCGAAGTCCATCGGGCGGGTACTTTTATTATGCGCATCTCGACAGCTACAGCAGAAATTTCCGGGTGGGAGAGAGCGTCTCAGCAGGGACGGTTATCGGGCGGATGGGGGACAGCGGTTACGGACCGGAGGGTACGCGCGGGAAGTTCGACGTGCACCTGCATCTGGGGATCTACATTCGCACCGGAAATACGGAAGAACTCTCGGTCAATCCGTACTGGGTGCTGCGGTTTATACAGGATGCGCGGACCTTTCAGGGCACATTGCCGTAGAGGAGAATGTCCGAAAAGGTTTCGTTGCATCTTCCGCGCGGATATGATAATATGATAAAAGTAATACCGCTGGAGGTTATTGTTTTATGGAAATACAGTTATGGCGTGAGATTCTGACACCATATGACCTGGCAGTAAAGGAACTGATCGTAAAATTTGAACAGCTGATCTATGAACACAGGAGCAGGGGGCTGTATTCGCCGATCGAGCAGGTTACCGGGCGTGTGAAGACGGTCGCCAGCATTCTCGAGAAGGCGCAGAAAAAGAATATTCCGGTTGACGAGGTTGAGGACCGGCTGATCGACATTGCGGGCGTGCGCATCATATGCCAGTTCGTGGAGGACATTGAGCGTGTGGTCGAGATCATCCGCCGGCGCACGGATATGGAGGTTATACACGAGCGTGATTACATCAACCACATGAAGGACAGCGGATACCGGAGCTATCATATGATTGTCAATTACTGGGTGCAGACGCTCGACGGGGATCGTCAGATCAAGGTGGAAATTCAGATCCGGACGCTGGCGATGAATTTCTGGTCGACGATCGAACACTCGCTTCAGTACAAGTATAAGATGAATATTCCCGACCACATCCGGGAGAAGCTGACAAACGCGGCGAACGCGATCATTCAGCTCGACAATGAGATGTCGGCGGTGCGCAGCGAGATCATGGACGCGCAGAATTCGTCTCAGATCCGTTCCAGGCTGATCTCTGATATCCTGAATAATATACAGAATCTGTACCGTATTGCGAACAAGCGGGAGGTGCTGAAGATTCAGGATGAATTTTACCGGATCTATGAACTGGAGGACATTGATCAGCTGAAGCGCTTCAGCAGAGAGCTCGATAATATTGCGGAGGGATATCGCGTGCAGTCGATCGGCAGGAATGTCTGAGGCGCAGGAAGGACAGTGTGCGCCGCTGTGCCGGTTGGGGCATGGAACCGACCGGCATATGCGGCGCAGTTGTGATAAGAGGGCATTATGATTCAGTTACCACAGGAATTCACGGATCGGATACGTGTGCAGCTCGACGGGGAATATGAACAGTTTCTAAGAAGCTGTGAGCAGGAAAGCTGCGCCGGGCTTCGTGTAAACACACAGAAGCTGTCGGTGGAAGATTTTCTCGCGATCACTCCGTTTGAACTGACGCCGGTCCCGTGGACGGACAACGGTTTTTATTACCGCAGGGAGGAACCGGTCACGCGGCATCCTCATTACTTTGCGGGACTTTATTATATTCAGGAACCAAGTGCCATGCTCCCGGCTTCCCTGCTTCCGGTCGTTCCGGGGGATACGGTTCTGGATCTGTGTGCGGCTCCCGGCGGAAAGGCCACGGAGCTTTCTTCGCGTCTGCGGGGTGAGGGTCTGCTTGTCGCGAATGACGTGAGCGCGAGCCGGGCGAAAGCGCTGCTGAAAAATCTGGCGCTTTGGGGCGCAAAGAACTGCTGTGTCACGGCGGAAGCGCCGCAGCGGCTGCTGGAGGAGTTCGGCTGTTTTTTTGATAAGATCCTGGTTGACGCGCCTTGTTCCGGCGAGGGGATGTTCCGCAGGGACAGGCGTTTGATCGAGTCGTGGAGAGAACGGGGACCGGAGCAGTATGCTGTCCTGCAGAAGGAGATCCTCTCCTGCGCGGTTCAGATGCTGAAGTCGGACGGATATCTTGTCTATTCCACCTGCACGTTTTCCGAGGCAGAAAATGAGGATGTGATCGGGGAGATCCTCCGTTGTTTCCCGGAGATGGAGCTTTGCAGGATACCGATGCGGGACGGCTTCGCGCCGGGCAGATCCCCCTGCGAAAAGTGTGTACGTCTCTGGCCGCACCGGGTGAACGGCGAGGGACATTTTGCCGCGCTTCTGCACAGGCGCGCGGATGCGTCCAGAGACGCAAACACCATGAAAAGCGATAGCGCGACAGGACGCGAAACGGAACAGACGCCTTGCGGAGAGAGCGCTTCCGCAGAAGAAATGTACGACAGGAACAGGCAGGCGGATCTGACTGCGGACATGCCGCCGGAGGTGTCGAAGTTTCTGAATCTGCTTCCGGAGCAGCTGCGGAAGGGCTGCCGTTATGCGCAGATCGGGGAGCAATGTCTTCTCGTTCCGGCGTACGGGCTTCCGAAAGGCCTTCGCTATCTGCGAAGCGGAATTCCCGCCGGTACATTGAAGCGCGGCAGATTTGAACCGTCGCAGGCGCTGGCGATGCTGTTCGACGCAGATTCGTATCCGAACGTTTTGAACCTGTCTTCCGGGGATGTGCGCGCGACGCGCTACCTGAAGGGAGAGACAGTCGATCTCGAAGCGGGAGATCCGCCGGCAGAGAACGGCTGGACGCTGGTGTGCGCGGACGGTTTCGCGCTCGGCTGGGGGAAATGCGCGGACGGCAGGATCAAGAACAAATATTATCCGGGCTGGAGAATGCAGGCCTGAGGGTGCAATGGGATGGGAGAAAGGATATGCTGAATGGGAAAAAAGCGGTTCTGTTTGATCTGGACGGGACGTTGATGGATTCCATGTGGGTGTGGGAGGATATTGACAGAGAGTATCTCGGTCGTTTCGGACATGCTCCGACGAAGGATATGCAAAGGGCGATCGAGGGGATGAGCTTCACGGAGACGGCGCAGTATTTTAAGAAACGCTATGACATTCCGGATTCGGTGGAGGAGATCAAGACTGAGTGGAATCGTCTGGCCTACGACGTATATGCAAAGCGAGTGGGACTTAAGCCGGGAGCCTTCGGTTTCCTGAGAGAGATCCGCCGGCGGGGATTTGTCACCGCGATCACGAGCAGCAACAGCCGGGAGCTGATCCGGGCATGCCTCGCGTCGAATCAGGTGGAGGATTGCTTTGACTGCATCACAATTTCATGCGAGGTGGCGAAGGGCAAACCTGCCCCGGATATTTATCTGCACGCGGCCTCTGCGCTCGGGGTGCCGCCGGAGGAATGCCTGGTATTCGAGGACATTCCAATGGGAATACTGGCGGCAAAGAACGCGGGAATGCAGGTGTGCGCGGTGGAGGATGAGTTTTCAGCGGATCAGAGAGAGAAGATACGCGCTCTTGCAGATTACTACATAAGATCCTACGACGAGGTGCTGAGCGGGGGATACGAGACATGTGGCTGAACGTCCGGATCGCCTGAAAACAGTGGAACAGAGGGTTTCATGAACGTTTTCCCGCCAGGACGGGAGGAACAGCGCGGACAGAATGCGAAACGGAGTGCTTATGGAAAAGAGTTTTCTTCCGACGACGCGGCGGGAGCTTGACGAGAGGAATATTGACCGGCTGGATTTCGTGTACGTGATCGGGGACGCGTATGTGGATCATCCGTCGTTCGGGCACGCGATCATCAGCCGTGTGCTGGAATCGCGCGGTTACACGGTGGGAATCATCCCGCAGCCGGATTGGAGAGATCCGGCAGGCGTCACGGTGCTCGGGCGGCCGCGGCTTGGCTTTCTGGTGAGCGCCGGGAATATGGATTCCATGGTTAACCATTACGCGGTTTCGCGCAGGAGACGGCAAAAGGACGCATATACCCCGGGCGGAGAGATGGGGAAGCGGCCGGACTATGCCGCGACGGTGTACAGCAACCTCATCCGTCAGGCATACCGCGATGTGCCGATCATTGTCGGCGGGATTGAGGCAAGCCTGCGCAGGATGGCGCATTACGACTACTGGTCGGATTCCCTGAAACGCTCCATCCTGATGGACAGCGCGGCGAATCTGGTCTCTTACGGGATGGGTGAGCGCTCGATCGTGGAGATCGCGGATGCGCTGAACGCGGGAATCGATATCCGTGATATTACATTTGTGGACGGAACCTGTTTTCGCACGAAGAGTCTTGAAACGGTCTTTGACTATGAGCTTCTGCCGTCCTACGAGGAGCTTTGCGCGGACAAAAAGAATTATGCAAAGAGCTTTTATGCGCAGTACCGCAACACGGATCCTTTCTCGGGAAAGCGCCTTGCAGAACCCTACGGGACGGTCTATGTCGTGCAGAATCCTCCGGCGAAGCCTCTCACAACGCAGGAGATGGATGATATCTATGACCTGCCTTATTGCGGGACGTACCATCCGATGTACGAGGAGGCCGGAGGCGTTCCGGCTATCGCGGAGGTGAAGTTCAGCCTGGTCAGCAGCCGCGGCTGTTTCGGGAGCTGCAATTTCTGTGCGCTGACCTTTCACCAGGGGCGGATCATCCAGGCGCGCAGTCACGAGTCGATCCTGAAGGAGGCGCGCGCGTTCACGGAGGATCCGGAATTCAAGGGATATATTCACGACGTCGGCGGGCCGACCGCGAATTTCCGCCAGCCAGCGTGTGAAAAGCAGCTCGCTCTGGGAGCGTGCCGCGATCGTCAGTGCCTGTTTCCGACGCCCTGCAAAAACCTGCGCGCGGATCACAGCGATTACGTCGCCCTGCTTCGGAAGCTGCGCGCCCTGCCGAAGGTGAAGAAGGTCTTCATCCGCTCAGGCATTCGTTTTGACTATCTGCTGGCGGACAAGTCCGATCTGTTCTTCCGTGAACTTGTGAAATATCATATCAGCGGGCAGCTGAAGGTCGCGCCGGAGCATGTCTCGGACCGGGTGCTCGACAAGATGGGCAAACCGCGGCACAGCGTCTACCAGAAGTTTGCCGCGCGGTACGGGAGGATCAATCAGGAATGCGGGATGGATCAGTATCTGGTCCCGTACCTGATGTCGTCACATCCGGGCTGTGATATGTCGGATGCGGTAGAGCTTGCCTGCTATCTGAAGGAAACCGGTCATATGCCGGAGCAGGTGCAGGATTTCTACCCGACTCCCTCCACGATCTCGACCTGTATGTATTATACAGGTCTGGATCCGCGCACGATGGAGCCGGTCTATGTTGAAAAGAATCCGCACCGGAAGGCATTGCAGCGCGCGCTGCTCCAATACCGAAGACCGGAGAACTATGAGTCGGTAAAGGAGGCGCTTATCCTCGCCGGACGGCAGGATCTGATCGGTTTCGGAGCGGAGTGCCTGATCCGGCCGAGAGAGAACAGGCCTGGAAGAAAGAACGCGGACGCGCAGCGGGGATCACGGAAAAAGGGCAGAACCGGCGGCGTTCAAAGTCCGCCAGTCGGGAGAAAAAATGTGACGGAGACACCAGGAAGGCATAAGAAACGAACGATCCGCAACATTCACAAAAAGAAAACTTAAGGGCTGCCGGACAGAACGAAGCGAAAAGGCGGCGGAACGGAGACTGATATGAAAAAAGTGAAGAAGGGCTGCTACGGCTATATCAAATATGCGAAGATCAGGACATTTCTGATCACGTTTGTCCTGTTCGCGATCCCGCTCGTCATCTATGTGACCGGGTATGTCCAGACGAAGACAAGGCTGAATCTGTTTACGTTTATCGCGATCCTTGGCTGCCTCCCGGCGTGCAAATCCCTTGTCGGGCTGATCATGATCATAATGCAAAAGTCCATGCCGGCGGATAAATATCAGGAGGCCTCCGCGGCGGCGGGCGGTCTTGTGGCAGGATACGAAGTGGTCTTTACGGCGTATGAGCACACGACCCCTGTCAACGCCTTCATTGTCTGCGGGGACCAGCTTGTGTGCTACACGCCGGACGAGAAGACGGATATTGCGTATATTGAGAAACATCTTTCGCGTATCCTGACGACGGACGGGTTCGCGTCCGTGCAGCCGAAGGTGATGAAAGATTTCCGCAGGTATCTGCAGCGTGTCTCGGAGATTGCCGGTCGTGCGGAACACTATCGCGAGGGGATCGAGTTTGTGCCGGACGAACGGTACCCGGAGCTGTCGCGGGAGGAACTGATCTTTCACACGCTGCTGGCGATCTCTCTTTGACGGGCGGCCTCGGAAGAACGCCTTAAACAGCGGCCGCATCGGGGATCCCGGCGCAGGTGCAAAACAGGTTGACAAACGAAGGCACGTTTACTATATTGTATTTATTGTGTTGCGTTGCATTATTTAAAGAGTGGAGCGGCTTATGAAACTGATTATACAAATTCCATGCTACAATGAGGCTGAGACTCTGGAGATCGCTTTAAATCATCTGCCCAGGGAGATCCCCGGGATCGACAGGATCGAGTATCTGATCATCAATGACGGAAGTAAAGACAGTACGGTTGAGGTGGCCAGAAAGTGGGGCGTAGACTACATAGTGAATTTTCGTACGAACCGCGGTCTTGCCAAGGGATTTATGGCGGGACTTGACGCCTGCCTTCGCAACGGAGCCGATATTATTGTGAACACAGACGCGGATGATCAGTATTGCGGCGACGACATAGAGAAGCTGGTGCGTCCGATCCTGGACGGGAAGGCGGATTTTGTTATCGGGGAGAGGCCGATAGATGCCACAGAGCATTTTTCGCCGCTGAAAAAGAAGCTTCAGCATCTGGGAAGCTGGATGGTGCGCGTGGTATCTGACTCAGACATCCCGGACGCGCCGAGCGGGTTCCGCGCGCTCAGCAGAGAGGCTGCCATGAGGATGAATGTCACGAATGAGTACACCTATACGCTGGAGACAATCATTCAGGCGGGACGTACGCGGATGGCCATGGAATCCGTGCCGGTGCGCACAAATCCGGAGCTGCGGAAATCCAGGCTGTTCTCCAGTATGTTCAGCTATGTAAAGCGGTCGACGATCACGATCGTGCGCTCTTTTATGATGTACAAGCCGCTTCGGTTCTTTATAAGTATCGGTTCGGTCATTTTCCTGCTGGGAGTCATTCTGGGGCTGAGATTCATCTGGTATTTTGTAAACGGAGCCGGAAGCGGACATACTCAGTCGCTTATTCTGGCGGCCATTTTTTTGCTGACAGGTTTTCACACATGCGTCATCGGTCTTCTGGCAGACCTGATCGCTGCAAACCGCAAGATCCTGGAGGACGTCCAATACCATGTCAGGAAGGTGGATTACGAACTGCATGAAAAGTAGAGTGGATAAAAGAAATCTCCTGCTTGCCTTTGCTGCGATCGCTGCCGCGATGGCGATCCCGGCGCTGTTTATCAGCAACCCGTATACGGTGGATGAGTTCGGCACGCTGGCCCAGCCCGCGTATCTGGCGGGCTGTGACTGGACATACGCGGTTCATCAGGTAGGAGACTACTATTATAAATACGGATTGACGCTTCTCTATTTTCTTCCGTATCTCCTGATAAAGGATTCGGTCATATTGTATCGGGTAATGCTTACGGTCAACGCCCTGGTGCTCGGGACGTCGGGGATTGCCTGCTATCTCATCTGCCGCAGGCATCTGAAAACGGATTCCGCGAATACGGCGCTGCTCATGACGCTCATATCCACGATGATCCCCTCTGTCCTTTTTCAGTCTTCTTACTGCCGGGGGGATTTTGTGCTGGTGTTCACGCCGTGGCTTGTGCTTTTGTTTCTGCTGGAAGCATATCGTTCGGAGGGCGGCAGAAGAATACTGTTTTCCGTGCTCTGCGCGGTGGTGGCAGTCTATGCTTTTATGGCGCATACCCGCGGTATCGTCCTTGTGATCGCGCTTTTCATGACGGTTGTGGGCGCGCGGGTTCTGTTCCGGATCCGGACGGTCCATATGCCGGCTTATCTTTGCGCGACGGCAGCGGGACTGGCCGCGGACCGCTTCCTGACCGCCTTTTTCAGATCTGCTATCTGGAAGTATGGGTCAACGCAGCATGCTTCCATGGAATCCGTCCGTTTCAGGGACATGCTTACCATGTTTAGCCCTGACGGGCTGAAGGTGCTGATAAAAACAGCATTCGGATGGCTCTATGTCGCTTTTTCCTCGTCGATGGGAATGGTATGTGCC
>CANQIW010000029.1 GCA_947624055.1 uncultured Lachnospiraceae bacterium | reverse complement strand
GCTTACGCGGACATTATACGACATTTATCTTAGTGCTTGCAAGATTAAAAATTTCCATTTATACTTATATTCCGAATGAAGAGTTGTATGAAAAAACCAAATTGCCTGTTTTCTTATAATTGGTATCGGGATTTTGCGTGATGATCGCAGGCTTGGATGCGAAGGGGCAAAAAGGAGAGACAGCATGTATCGGATATTGAAGAAGGACGGCAGAGCCAAGCGGGCGGAGTTTCAGACGGTACACGGCACGGTGCAGACGCCGCTGTTTATGAATGTGGGGACGGTGGCAGCGATCAAGGGCGCTGTGGCGACGACGGACTTAAAGGAGATCGGGACGCAGGTGGAGCTCTCGAACACTTACCATCTGCATGTGCGGCCGGGAGATCATATCGTAAAGAAGCTGGGTGGACTGCACCGTTTTATGAACTGGGATCGGCCGATCCTGACGGATTCGGGCGGATTTCAGGTATTTTCGCTCGCGAGCCTGCGAAAAATCAAGGAAGAGGGCGTCTACTTCCAGTCGCATATCGATGGGCGGAAGATTTTCATGGGGCCGGAGCAGAGCATGCAGATTCAGTCGAACCTTGCCTCGACGATCGCGATGGCGTTTGACGAGTGCCCGTCGAGCGTGGCGGAGCGCGATTATGTACAGCATTCGGTGGATCGGACGACGCGCTGGCTCATGCGCTGCAAGGAAGAGCTGCGCCGCCTGAACAGTCTGGAGGACACCATCAACCCGCATCAGCTGCTCTTTGGGATCAATCAGGGCGCGATCTACGATGACATCCGCATCGAACACGCGCGGCAGATCGCTGAGCTGGAACTGGACGGCTACGCGATCGGCGGGCTGGCGGTCGGCGAGACGCACGAGGAGATGTACCGTATTCTGGATGCGGTTGTGCCGGAGCTGCCGGAGGACAAGCCAACTTATCTTATGGGAGTGGGCACGCCGGTCAATATTCTGGAGGCCGTGGATCGAGGCGTCGATTTCTTTGACTGCGTCTATCCGAGCCGCAACGGCCGGCACGGACACGTCTACACGAGCGACGGGAAGCTGAACCTGTTCAACGCGAAGTACGAGCTGGACGACCGCCCGATCGAGGAGGGCTGCGGCTGTCCGGCCTGCCGAAGCTACAGCCGCGCCTATATCCGCCATCTGCTCAAAGCGAAGGAGATGCTCGGCATGCGGCTCTGTGTCCTGCACAACCTGTATTTTTACAACCATATGATGGAGGAGATACGAGACGCGATCGAGCAGGGACGCTATCAGCAGTACAAGAAGCAAAAGATTGAGCGGTATACGAAAGGAAGGACAGATATGTCGTGAATGAAATCGGAGAGGAGGAGCAGAAGGTGAAAAAACTGTTGAATGACGGCTGGGAATTCAGCCTGCAGCCGCTGCACACAGATCTTGCAGAGATGCAAGGCAGGAAAGAAGATTTTGTGCCGGTAGGTCTTCCGCATGACTGGCTGATCTATGACGCGGATCATCTGTACGAGGACGGCACCGGATGGTACCGCCGGATTCTTTCCTTGGAGACAAAGGAAGAGGAAACACAGGTTTTCCTGCGCTTTGACGGCGTCTATATGGACAGCCGGGTCTTTGTGAACGGCAGGCAGGCCGGCGAGTGGAAGTACGGCTATTCCGCGTTTGAGGTGGAACTGACGCCCTTCCTGAAGGAAGGAGAGAATGAAATCCTGGTATCGGTCGATTTCCAGAGCCCCAACAGCCGCTGGTATTCCGGCGCCGGGATTTTCCGGAATGTGTGGCTTAAGAAAGTGCCATTCTGCCATCTGACGGCGAACGGCGTCTATTTTCACGCACAGCAGGCGGAGGGAAATCTCTGGGATATCGACATAGAGACAGAGGTGGAAGGCGGGCATGCAGAGCTGGACTACACGCTGCTCGCAAAGGGCGTGGAAGTACCTCTGCTCAATGTCCGCCGGGAATGCGTCCATACGGATGGAAATTGCCGGCACCGCTTCCTTGCGCAGATAGAGAACCCGGTCTGCTGGGATATAGAGAACCCGCATGTCTACCGGCTGCGGACGACGCTTCACAGAGGAGAAGAGGTACTCGATACAGCGGAGCAGAACGTGGGATTCCGCACGATCACATTCTCACCGGACGAAGGATTCCTTCTGAACGGGCGCAAGGTGAAGCTGAACGGCGTCTGCGAGCATCATGATCTCGGCTGTCTCGGCAGTGCGTTCCATGTACAGGCAATGCGCAGAAAATTCCGCATTCTGAAGGAGATGGGCGTGAACGCCATCCGTACCTCGCATAATATGCCGGCGGCGGAGCTTCTGGATCTCGCCGACGAGATGGGTCTGCTGATCGTCGACGAGGCGTTTGATATGTGGGAGATGCCGAAGACGGAATACGACTATGCACGTTTTTTCCCGGACTGGTATCAGAAGGATGTGGCAAGCTGGGTGCGCCGCGACCGGAATCATCCCTGCGTCATCATGTGGAGCATGGGAAATGAGATCTATGACACGCACGATGGCCCGCACGGTCTGGAGTGCATGAAGCGTCTGCTTGCGGAGGTGCTCAAGCACGATCCGAAGGGCAATGCGCGGCCGACCATCGGCTCGAATTTCATGCCCTGGGAGAACACGCAGAAGTGCGCGGATGTTCTGAAGCTGATCGGCTACAATTACACGGAGCGATACTACAACGCGCACCATGAGGCGCATCCGGACTGGATCATCTATGGAAGCGAGACGGCATCCGTGGTGCACAGCCGCGGGATCTATCATTTTCCGTACCGGGAGCCCGTGCTCGCGGACGAGGACGAGCAGTGCTCCGCACTCGGCAATTCCACGACGAGCTGGGGCGCGAAATCGCCGGAAGCCTGCGTGATCGCCGAGCGGGACCACCCGTTCTCCTGCGGCCAGTTCCTCTGGACCGGCTTTGACTACATCGGCGAGCCGACGCCCTACCATACAAGGAATTCCTACTTCGGGCAGATTGACACGGCCGGTTTCCCGAAGGATTCTTACTACATTTACCAGTCGAACTGGATCGATTATCACAAGAGTCCGATGGTGCACCTGTTCCCTTACTGGGATTTCAACCCGGGTCAGCTGATCGATGTGCGTGCCTGCACGAACGCGCCATCCGTGGAATTGTTTTTCAATGGCGAGAGCATGGGCGTGCAATCGATTGATCACGCGCATGGACAGGAACTCGCGGGGCATTGGCAGATTCCTTATGCGCCGGGCGAGCTGCTGGCGATAGCCAGAGACGAGAACGGAAAAGAGTTGGCGCGGCATGCGCGGCATTCCTTTGGGGAAGCCGCAAAGATTGTTCTGAAACCGGAAAAAACCGCTCTGCGCTCAGACGGGGAGGATCTGCTGTTTGTGGAGATCTCCATGGAGGACGGGGACGGATACCCTGTGGAAAACGCGAACAACCGAGTGGTGTTGAGAGTGGAGGGAGCCGGGGCGCTCGTGGGGACAGACAACGGCGACAGCACAGATACAGAGGCCTGGAAATGCGGCTGTCGACGGCTGTTCAGCGGTAAGCTGCTGGCAGTATGCAAAGCGGGAGAACAGCCGGGAATCCTGCGGCTTACAGTTTCGTCCGAGGGCATGGAAGATGCGGTTCTTTCCGTGCCGGTGGCGGATGCGCCGAAAAAAGAGGGAATCAGTCCGCTTGCGTACCTTGCGGCACAAAGCGGGCGCCGTGACGTGCTCACGGAATCCTGCGACTGTACCGGCAATCAGAAAGAAGCGCATAAGCCTGACATCCCGGTGCGCAATATTTTGCTGAGCTGCAGCGGAAGCCGGCAATTGAATGCGGATAACCGGGAGGTGACGGTGACGGCAAGGCTGTGCCCGGAGAATGCGGGCGACCGTGAAGTGAGCTGGTGCGCGGTAGACGACAAGGGGATTCCGCTGCCGATCGTTGAGGTAAAGGCGGACGGGCTGACCGCGCATGTGACTGTTAAGGGCGACGGAGCGTTTCGGCTGCGCTGTATGTCCCGCTGCGGTACGGACAAGGTGCGCATCATATCTCAGCTGGAATTTAACATTCAGGGAGTCGGGCAGACGTTTCTGGATCCTTACGGCTTCATTACCGGCGGCCTTTACGACTACAGCCGCGGAGACGTGGGAAACGGAAACGAGCGCGGCGTGGCCACACCATCCGACAGCAACGGCCTGTTCGGCTATCACGGGATCGACTTCGGATCCCACGGTTCGGATGAGATCTGTCTGCCGATTTTTGCGCTGAATGATGAACCGTACCGCATCCGCATTTATGAAGGAATGGCGGATGAAGAGGGTGCGGAGCTGATTGGCGATGTGATTTATCAGAAGCCGTCCATCTGGAATGTATACCAGGAGGAGACGTACCGCCTGAACAAGAAACTGAAGGGCGTGACGAGCATCAGCTTCATGACGGAGAAAAAGATCCACATGAAAGGCTTCTATTTTAAACAAAATTATGCATTTGAGAGACACAGTGCCGCTGAGTGCGACGCAGTCTATGGAGACAGCTTCCGGAAAGAAGCAGACCAGATCTGCGGCATCGGCAACAATGTGACGATCGAATTTGCACAGATGGATTTCGGAGCGGCAGGAGCCGGACGTCTCATGGTCTGCGGGAACACGCCGCTGGAAAAGAATACGATCATTCTCGATTTTGCCTGTGACGGACATGAGGAACGCCGTATTCTGGAATTTGCGAAAGGACAGAGCGAGCAGAGCTTCACGATTGAGCGGCTTTGCGGAAAGGGAACCGTGCGCTTCGTATTCCTGCCCGGGTCAAATTTTGATTTCGCATGGTTTCAGTTTTCAGAATAAGTTTTCGATAAAATATCTTTTCGAAAAACAGCTTGATTTACATGCGTGAATTGTGTATGATGTGTAATAGTGGCTTCAGGCCAAAAAGCAGAATGAAGGACAGGGCAGCAGAAGTGGCAGGATAGATGGATGGATTGTATCCCTGCACATCCTCTGCGGCAGCCCTATGACAAAAGGAGGATTTGAACATGTTTAATCTTATGACAGGGGATACCGCTGCGGCGGCTGGCTCCGCGGGCGGCGGACTGTTGCTGATGATCATGTACATCGTGGTAATCGGCGCCGCAATGTACTTTTTCGCGATTCGCCCGCAGAAGAAGGAGCAGAAGAGAATGCAGGCGCTTCTTGCTTCGATGGAGGTCGGTGACACGGTCGTGACGACGAGCGGTTTCTACGGCGTCGTGATCGATATCACAGATGAGGATTGTATTGTCGAGTTCGGCAGCAACAAGAACTGCCGTATTCCGATGAAAAAGTCCGCGATCGCTGAGGTGGAGAAGCCAGGGCAGGAATGATGCCCATATTGGATAAACCATAGGACAGTGACATGAAAAGGGGCGTCAGAGATTCTGCCGCCTCTTTTTTCATGGTCTTATGATATGCACGGCATGACGCAGGCAGGATACCGTGATTTTCTGCGATCTGCAGCCCACCTCGCCGTCTGTATGTACCCAGAGGGGCACGTCCGCCTCCAGAACAAACTGCCCGGCGCGGTAGGGGGTGATGCCTTTGAAACGATAGTGTTTTCCGCGAAAGGCGGTCGGCAGCGCGAACAGTACGAGTAATTTCGGGAGATCGCCTACGGCGCACAGATCTAAAAGTCCGTCGGAGTCGTCTGCTTTCGGACAGAACATGAAGCCGCCGCCCTCGAAGCGGTGGATCATGCCTGCGACAAACAGCATGGTGCCGATGTCAACGGACGTGTCTTTGTCCAGAGTCAGTCTGCCGGATATCGCCTTGGTTGAGAACAGCTGCTTTAAGGCGATACCGAGATAGGACAGCTTCCCGAGCCCGATCCGGTTGAAGACTGCCTTGAGCCTGGAGCGCTGTACCTCTTCGCAGACAGCCGCGTCGTAGCCAAGCCCACAGCTGACGCAAAAGCGTTGTTCCCCTTGCTCAGCGCAGACGAGAAGACCGAGATCCATCGGACGCAGCTTCCCGGTGTGCAGGATCACATCCAGGGCTGCCAGCGGATCGCGGGGGATCCCCAGATCCCTTGCCAGATCGTTGCTTGAGCCGGTGGGAATATAGCCAAGCGTCACCGAACCGTCCGGCGGGAGAGCCTGAACAGCTTCGTTCATGGTACCGTCGCCGCCGAGAATGATCAAAAAGCGCGATTTGTCCTCCTGACGGCAAAGCTCTGCCGCAATCCTGGTGACGCCGCCTTTCTCTTCGGAAAAGTGCACGTCGTAAGGCAAATTTTCTCTTTTCAACGCGGGTTCGATCTGTTCCTGCCAGATTCTAAGCCCTTTTCCGGAGCGGGATGCCGGATTAACAATTACATGGTACATTGATCTTTCCTGCCACTTTTATATAAAACAATATGACATGTGAGTTTACGTCTCACAGTATACAGGATTGTGCTGCCGCGGTCAACGGCTTTCCCTGGTTCTTCTGTTTCCATGAGAGACAGATTTGTGTGAGAGACAGATTTGCGTGAAAATACTTGAAATAAAACCAAAATTGTACTATCCTGAAATATATATTTGCAAGGCAAGGAGATGGATGAAATGAAAAATGTGGTGTGGAAGCTGAGAATTGTCGGCCTGCTGATGCTGGCTGCGCTGTTCGCCGGCGGTATTGTGTCGTCCGCGGAGGAAACGACAGTTACAGTAACTGCAAAAGTGAAATATGGGCAGACAGAGGCACGAGATATGCTTGATCTTGTGAATGCATTCCGGACAGGCCCGGATGCATGGATCAAGAATGAAGATAATGAATCGACAACAGTGTACAGTGGTGAAAATGCGCTGAAAAATTATCAATATGATTATGGACTGGAGAAGGTCGCTATGCTCCGTGCAGCGGAGATTGCAATCTACTATAGCCATACAAGACCAAACGGGAAAAAATGGTCTACTGCGTACAATAATACATTGGGTTTTAGGGCGGAAAATATAGCAGTTGGTTATGCGACGAAAGAAGACGTATTTGAGGGTTGGCAAGAGACGAATGAAAATTATAATGGTCAGGGACACAGGAGGTCTATGCTCAGTCCGGAATATAACTATATCGGTATCGGCCATGTGTATTATAATGGATATCATTATTGGGTACAGGAATTTTCTTCAGAGCCAGATGAACTTGTTCAGGACAATGCGATTGATGTAACACAATCTGTTCTATAGAAATACTTTCTTCATACATCACGGAAGTTTCACTGACGCCATCTAAAGACTCCATCACGCTTGGTTATGGTGAATCGGCGGGTAGCCCATCGCTGACTTGTAAGATCTTATGTATGACAAAGACAATTAGATCTGATGGTAAGGAAATAGTTGAACAAAGCTGGCCGGGAATTCCTTGCCCGGTTACTCTGGATGGAACATCAGCTACATGGACGGTATCGGAAGGTGATGACTGCATACGGATTGACCCGGAGACAAACATGCTCTTTGCAATCGGGTGCGGGAAAGCAGCGATTGAGGTCTCTTTGCTTGGCAAGTCCTGTACGGTTCCTGTCACAGTCACACCGAAGGATATCAAGGACGGCGCGACGATAGCGCTGGATGAAGGACCGTTTTCTTACACCGGCGATGAAATCAGACCGACGGTAACGGTGAAGACCTCTGATGGCAATACTCTCAAAGAAGGAGAGGATTACGAACTTAAATATTCCGACAATGTCGACGCGGGAGAGCAGGCTTCTGTGACGGTCACCGGGATAGGCAACTATACAGGAACGATTAAGAAAATATTTGAAATTGCCAGTGCTAAACTGCTTAAGGAGGATGCTGTTTTTGAAAATGAGGGTACGGAATATACTTATACCGGGGAAGAAATCCAGCCTGCTGTCATTGTAACGCATGAGAACAGAGATCTGATTGCGGAAGAGGATTATCAGCTGTCCTATAAAGCCAACATCAACGCCGGAGCTTCGGCCGTTGCCGTTGTCGAGGGCAAGGGCAACTATGAAGGGACGATTGAGCTGCCGTTCTCAATCAGCCCGGCGGAGCTGACAAAAGACGGCTGTACGGTTGCGCCGATTCCGGATCAGGAATATGCTGCTGCCCCGATTACTCCGGACCTCTCTGTTGAGTGGAAAGGGAAAGCTCTGGTATCCGGTACAGATTATACCATTAAATATAACGATAATACAAAGGTGGGAACCGCGACAGTCACCTTAACAGGAATAGGGAATTTCAGCGGAAAATTCGACACAACATTTGAGATCGTTCCGGCAAGCATTGAAGGTGGAGAAATTTCTGTAGATGGGACGTATACCTATGACGGCGCTGAAATTTGTCCGGAAACAGTAACGGTGAAGCTTGGCATAGTCACTCTGGAAAAGCAGACCGACTATGAGATAGACTCATATGGGAACAATATTTCTGCAGGGAACGCAGCGATTACCGTGAAGGGGATCGGAAACTATACAGGGACTCTGACAGGTACATTTGAGATCAACCCGATCGCGCTGGACAAGGAGGACTGCGCGATTGACGATGTGGCTGATCAAGTTTTCACAGGCGCGCCGATTACGCCGGCGGTCAGCGTAAGCTGGAACGGTAATTCGCTGGAGCAGGATGTCGATTTTTCGGTCAGTTATGAGGAGGCAGATAACCGGAATGTCGGAGCTGTGAGTGCTGTCGTAGAAGCGAAGGGAAATTATTCCGGAGAAATCGGCAACGCTGAATTTGACATTTTACCAGCAGATCTGTCCGACTGTACCATAGATCGGATTCCGGAGCAGACTGCCACCGGCGCTGAGATCACGCCGCCGGTTGTGGTACGGCTCAAAGATGTTCAGCTGGAAGAGGGTCGGGACTATACGGTTGAATACTCGGATAATGTCGCGGCAGGTACAGCGACTGTCACTGTCACCGGCGGGGATAATTTCAAGGACGGAGAACCGCTGACAGAAACGTTTGAGATCAAAGAGCAGCCTGCTGCAGCGCCGACGCCAGCGCCGGAAACACCGGGATCATCCGCAACACCCGGAACACCTGAAACATCTGAAACATCTAAAACGCCTGAAACAACGCCCGGGACATCCGGAACACCGACGCCTGGGACAACAGGAACGCCTGTGATGCCGGAAGCTTCCGGAACACCGACAGCCGAACCGCCTGCGGTCGGAACGGTGAGTGTGAGTGAGGCTACCTCCGCGGAATACAGAGTCACAGGAAGCATGGCAGCCGGTATGGAAGTCGAGTACTTAGCTCCGACCAGCAAGAATAAGGCTGTTGTTGCAGTTCCTGATACTGTGCTTATCAACAATGTGCCCTGCGTGGTCACCTCAATTGCGCCGAATGCGTTCAGGAACAACAAGAAGCTGAAGGCGGTGATGATACCGGCCAACGTGACCCGTATCGGGAAAGGCGCTTTCCTGAACTGTGCGAAGCTTAAGAAGATTACGATCAAATCCAAAAAGCTGACTCTGAAGAAGATCGGGCAGAAGGCATTTGCCAGGATCAGCCGCAAGGCTGTCATCAAAGTTCCGAGCGGCAAGAAGAAGAGCTATAAGAAGATCCTCAGAAAGCGCGGACTCAGCGCGAGCGTAAAGATTAAGTAAAAAGCAGACAGAACAGATTTGTTGAAAGAGAGGGGCCGTCGCGGAATGCAAAGTACACTCCCGGGTGATTGGGAGCATATTTGCAGCGGATCATGCGTCGGCTCCTTTCTGCATGTATATCCGGGCAGATTTGTACAGCTCCGGGAAGGATTTATTGCTGCCAAGGTACCTGAAAGGGCTTGCCGCCCGGCAGATATTTTGCTGCAGTCTTTCCGGATTTCGAACGCAGGTTGGTCGATTTGAACGATTCCGGGACTTTTTTTGCATGAATTTGTATCATTAAACAGTTGAAATAAGAAAAGAAATACATTATTATATTGGTTAGGCTTTTTCGGAGCATTCCGGGAATACGGATTTTCGCATACGATTCAGGCTGCTGAACAGTATCTTGAGAAGAAGCAGATCCGGAAATTGGGAAAGGAAGAATACGACAATGAGACACAGGATTGCGCTGATCCCGGGGGATGGGATCGGACCGGAGATCGTCGCGGAGGCGTGCAAGGTACTGGACGCAGCGGCGGCAAAGTTTGGATTTGAACTGGAATATAAAAAACTCTTGATGGGCGGCGCGTCAATTGACGTGCACGGGGTGCCGCTCACGGATGAGACGATCGCGGAGGCTAAGGCGAGCGAGGCGGTGCTGATGGGATCTATCGGCGGCGACGCGAAGACCTCCCCATGGTATCAGCTGGATCCGCAGCTTCGTCCGGAGGCGGGACTTCTGAAGATCCGCAAGTCGCTGAATCTGTTCGCGAACCTGCGTCCGGCATATTTATACGATGAGCTGAGGGCAGCCTGTCCGCTGCGCGACGAGATCATCGGAGACGGTTTCGACATGATGATCATGAGGGAGCTGACCGGAGGACTTTACTTCGGTGAGCGCGAGACCGTAGAGGAGAACGGCGTGCGCAGAGCAAAGGACACGCTTGTATATAATGAAAATGAGATCCGCCGAATCGCGATCAAAGGCTTTGATATCGCGCGCAAGCGCCGCAGAAAGGTCTGCAGCGTCGACAAGGCGAACGTGCGCAATGCAGCTCGTGAAGGATCCGAAGCAGTTCGACGTGATCCTGACGGAGAATATGTTCGGCGATATTCTCTCCGACGAGGCGAGTATGGTCACCGGCTCGATCGGGATGCTCTCGTCCGCGTCGCTCAACGAGACGAAGTTCGGTCTCTATGAGCCGAGCCACGGCTCCGCGCCGGACATCGCAGGCAAGGGCATCGCAAATCCGATCGCGACGATCCTGTCCGCGGCGATGATGCTGCGTTATTCACTGGATCTCGACGAGGCGGCGGACGCGGTGGAAGCCGCAGTGAAGCAGGTGCTGAAGGAAGGCTTCCGCACCGGCGACATCATGTCCGCGGGCTGCACGCAGGTAGGCACCGTGGAGATGGGCGCTCTGATCGCGGCGCGCGTCTGAAGGAAAAAGTGCGAAAGTTCTGTAATTTATTGAAAGAAAAAAATTTAAAGTCTATACAGACAAGCGGTCTGTGTGGATCGTGTGATTATCAGAATGCCTGCAATGTTTCAGCGCAAAATGAAAAATGCAGGCGAGTACGTGAGGAGGATCGATCATGAAGAGTGACGCAGTGAAAAAGGGTATTCAGCAGGCGCCGCACCGGTCCCTGTTCCACGCGCTGGGACTGACGGAGGAGGAGATGAAGCGCCCGCTGATCGGTATTGTCAATTCTTATAATGAAGTAGTGCCGGGCCATATGAACCTGGACAAGATCACAGAGGCCGTCAAGCTCGGCGTCGCGATGGCGGGCGGCGTGCCCAGGGAGTTCCCGGCGATCGCGGTCTGCGACGGCATCGCGATGGGGCATGTCGGCATGAAATATTCGCTCGTGACGCGCGATCTGATCGCGGATTCCACCGAGTGTATGGCGATCGCGCATCAGTTTGACGCGCTCGTCATGATCCCGAACTGCGATAAGAACGTTCCGGGACTGCTGATGGCGGCGGCGAGGCTGAACATTCCGACGATCTTCGTGAGCGGCGGGCCGATGCTGGCCGGGCATCTGAAGGGGCGCAAGAGAAGCCTCTCCAGCATGTTTGAGGCAGTCGGAGAGCACACCGCGGGCAAGATGACAGCGGAAGAGGTCGCGGAGTACGAGGAAAAAGTCTGTCCGACCTGCGGTTCCTGCTCCGGCATGTACACGGCCAACAGTATGAACTGTCTGACCGAAGTGCTCGGCATGGGCTTAAAGGGCAACGGCACGATCCCGGCCGTTTACTCCGAGCGCATCCGCCTGGCCAAGATGGCGGGTATGCAGATCATGGAGCTTCTGAAGAAAGATATCCGGCCGCGCGACATTATGACCGAGAAGGCGTTTATGAACGCGCTGACGGTCGACATGGCGCTCGGCTGTTCGACGAACAGCATGCTGCATCTTCCGGCGATCGCGCATGAGGCGGGCGTCGAGCTCGACGTTGATATCGCGAATGAGATCAGCGCGCGGACGCCGAATCTCTGCCATCTCGCACCGGCAGGCCCGACCTACATCGAGGATCTGAACGAGGCCGGCGGCGTGTACGCGGTCATGAACGAACTGACAAAGAAGAACCTGCTGAATCTGGACTGCATGACGGTCACGGGCAAGACAGTAGGAGAGAATATAGAAGGCTGCACGAACAGGAATCCGGAGGTCATCCGTCCGATCGACAATCCGTACAGCGAGACCGGCGGACTGGCGATCCTCAAGGGCAACCTCGCGCCGGATTCCGGCGTTGTGAAGCGCTCCGCGGTCGTGCCGGAGATGATGGTACACGAAGGACCGGCGCGCGTGTTTGACTGTGAGGAGGACGCGATCGCCGCGATCCTCGGCGGGAAGATCGTCGCGGGCGACGTCGTCGTGATCCGTTACGAGGGTCCGAAGGGCGGTCCTGGCATGCGCGAGATGCTGAATCCGACGTCGGCGATCGCCGGCATGGGACTCGGCTCCTCCGTCGCGCTGATCACGGACGGACGCTTCAGCGGCGCATCCAGAGGCGCTTCCATCGGACATGTCTCTCCGGAAGCTGCGGTCGGCGGACCGATCGCGCTCGTCGAGGAAGGCGACACGATACGCATCAACATCCCTGAGTGTAAGCTTGAGCTCGCGATCAGCGACGAGGAGATGGCGGCGCGCCGCGCGAAGTGGCAGCCGCGCGAGCCGAAGATCAAGACCGGCTATCTGGCTCGTTACGCTTCGCTCGTGACATCCGGCAACAAGGGCGCGGTGCTGATCAACCCGTTGGATCAGAAGTAATTCGTGTTTATTTTACACAGCCCGTACAGATGATTGGCAATGCCAAAGGCAAACCGTGTGCAGCCGGCGGCACTTAGCGAATGCAGAGCATGAGCTTAGTACCGCTGCGTGTCTGCACTCGCGCGAGAGCTGAGTTTGCCGTGGTATTGACCAATCCCTGTGAGGGCGTATGGTATATACAGAAAAAAGAGAAAGGGTAGATACAGGATGAAATTGAACGGTTCGGAGATCGTGATCGAGTGCCTGAAAGAGCAGGGCGTGGACACCGTGTTCGGCTATCCGGGAGGCACGATTCTCAATATCTATGACGAATTATACAAGCACAGCGGCGAGATCCGCCATATCCTGACCTCGCACGAGCAGGGCGCGGCGCACGCGGCGGACGGCTACGCGCGTTCTACCGGAAAGGTCGGCGTCTGCATGGCGACCTCCGGCCCCGGCGCGACGAACCTTGTCACCGGCATCGCGACGGCTTACATGGACTCTGTGCCGGTCGTGGCGATCACGGCGAACGTGGCTGTGACAATGCTCGGACGCGACAGTTTCCAGGAGATCGATATCGCGGGCGTCACCATGCCGATCACGAAGCACAGCTTTATCGTCAAGGACATTACGAAACTCGCGGACACGATCCGCTGGGCGTTTCAAATCGCGCAGGAAGGGCGTCCCGGTCCGGTGCTCGTCGACATCACGAAGGATGTGACCGCGGCTGTCACCGACTATGAGCCGATGAAGCCGGAACCGATCGTGCGAAGCAGCGAGTACATCCGGGAGGACGACCTTGAAAAGGCGGTTAAGCTCATCAACAAGGCGAAGAAGCCGTTCATCTTTGTCGGCGGCGGCGCGGTTATTTCCGGCGCGCAGGAAGAGCTGGAGGAGTTTGTGAACAAGGTGCATGCACCGGTCGCAGATTCCCTGATGGGCAAGGGCGCGTACAACGGGCACAACGAGCTCTACTGCGGTATGCTCGGCATGCACGGAACCAAGGCGTCCAACCTCGGCGTGACCGGCTGCGATCTGCTGATCGCGATCGGCGCGCGTTTCAGCGATCGCGTGGTGGGCAGTCCGAAGAGCTTTGCGAAGCACGCAAAGATCATCCACATCGACGTGGATCCGGCAGAGATCAACAAGAACATCACCGTGGACGCCTCGATCATCGGAGATGTGAAGGAGGTTCTGAAGCGTCTGAACGCGCGCATCGAGGAACATCGGCATGACGAGTGGGACGCGTCGGTCACGGAGCTGAAGACGAAATATCCGCTGAAATATAATACCGAAGGGCTGACCGGCCCGTATATTGTTGAAGAGATCTATCGTCTGACAAAGGGCGGCGCGATCATCGTCACGGAGGTCGGGCAGCACCAGATGTGGGCGGCGCAGTATTACAAATATTCGAAACCGCGCACGCTCATCACTTCCGGCGGACTCGGCACGATGGGCTACGGCCTCGGGGCGTCGATCGGCGCGAAGGTGGCGAATCCGGACAAGATTGTCGTCAACATCGCGGGCGACGGCTGCTTCCGCATGAATATGAACGAGATCGCGACTGCGGCGCGCTACAATATTCCGGTGATCCAGGTCGTCGTCAACAACCATGTTCTGGGCATGGTTCGTCAGTGGCAGACCCTGTTTTACGGAAAGCGCTATTCGCAGACGGTCTTGAACGACGCGGTCGACTTCGTGAAACTTGCCGAGGCGATGGGCGCAGAGGGCATCCGCGTGACGAAGAAGGAAGAGTTCGCTCCCGCGTTTGAGAAGGCGCTGTCGCTCGGAAAGCCGGTCGTGCTCGACTGCATGATCGACTGCGACGATAAGGTGTTCCCGATGGTGCCTGCCGGAAAGCCGATCGAGACGGCATTCGACCAGGACGACCTGAAGGAAGAGTAAGCAACAGCTGCTAATATATTATGGACAGAATTGATTTCCGGAAAGAGGGAATCAGAGGAGGATATGGAAAAATGGGAAGAGTGTATAATTTCTCGGCGGGACCGGCGGTTCTGCCGGAAGAAGTCCTGAAGACGGCGCAGGCGGAGATGCTGGACTATCACGGCTGCGGACAGTCTGTGATGGAGATGAGCCACCGCTCAAAGGTCTTCGACGACCTGATCCATGAGACGGAGGCGGATCTGCGCAAGCTGATGCAGATCCCGGACAACTACAAGGTTCTGTTCCTGCAGGGAGGCGCAAGCCTGCAGTTCTCGATGATCCCGATGAACCTGATGAAGAACCGCGTAGCGGACTATATTATCACGGGTCAGTGGGCGAAGAAGGCTTGGCAGGAGGCGAAGAAATACGGACAGGCGAACGCGGTTGCGTCCAGCGAGGACAAGACGTTCTCCTACATCCCGGACTGCTCCGATCTGCCGATCAGCCCTGACGCGGATTATGTTTACATCTGTGAGAACAACACGATCTACGGTACAAAATACAAGAAGCTCCCGAACACAAAGGGCAGGCTTCTGGTGTCTGACGTCTCGTCCTGTTTCCTGTCGGAGCCGGTGAACGTCTCTGACTACGGCATCATCTACGGCGGCGTGCAGAAGAACATCGGTCCGGCAGGAATGGTAATCTCCATCATCCGCGAGGATCTGATCACGGACGACGTGATGGAATTCACTCCGACCATGATGAAATTCAAGACGCACGCGGACGCGGGTTCCATGTACAATACCCCGAACTGCTATTGTATTTACATGTGCGGCCTGGTATTCAAATGGCTGCTGAACATGGGCGGCCTCTCCGTTATGAAAGAGCGCAACGAGGCGAAGGCGAAGGTGCTGTATGATTTTCTCGACCAGAGCGAAATGTTCAGGGGCACGGTCGTGAAGGAGGACCGCTCCCTGATGAACGTCCCGTTCGTGACCGGCGACAAGGAGCTGGACGCGAAATTTGTGAAGGAAGCCGAGGATGCAGGCTTTGTCAATCTGAAAGGTCACCGCACGGTCGGCGGCATGCGCGCGAGCATCTACAACGCGATGCCGGCGGAGGGCGTCGACGCGCTCGTCGCGTTCATGAAGAACTTCGAAAAGGAGAATGGCTGAAATGTATCGATATAAATGTCTGAATCCGATCGCCGAGGTCGGACTGAAACGGTTTTCGGAAGAGTATGAGCAGGTGGACGATATCAGGGACGCGGACGCGGTTCTCGTCCGCAGTGCGAAGATGCACGACATGGAGCTGCCGGAGTCGCTGCTCGCCGTTGCGCGTGCAGGGGCGGGTGTGAACAACATCCCGCTGGAGCGCTGCGCAAAGCAGGGGATCGTCGTGTTCAATACGCCGGGCGCGAACGCGAACGGCGTCAAGGAGCTCGTCTTCGCGGGCATGCTGCTCGCGGCGCGCGACATCATCGGGGGCGCTAACTGGGTGCAGAGCCAGACCTGGAACCCGGATATCGCGGCAGTGACCGAGAAGGAGAAAAAGAAGTTCGCCGGAAGCGAGCTGCAGGACAAAAAGCTCGGGATTATCGGGCTCGGCGCGATCGGTGTGCAGGTGGCGAACGCGGCCACACATCTCGGGATGGAGGTCTACGGCTACGATCCCTATATCTCTGTCGACGCGGCCTGGAGCCTGTCGCGGAGCATCCGCCACACCTACGATGTGGAGGATATCTACCGGGAGTGCGACTACATCACGATCCATGTGCCGCTGATGGATTCCACCAGAAAGATGATCAACCGGGACGCGATCGCGCTGATGAAACCAAACGTGGTGCTTCTGAACTTCGCGCGCGACCTGCTCGTGGATGAGGAGGCCGTGATCGAGGCGCTGGACGAGGGCCGCATGCGCCGCTATATCTCGGATTTCCCGAACCCGCTGACGGTCGGCAGGCAGGGCATCATCCTCACGCCGCACCTGGGCGCGTCCACCTCGGAGTCGGAGGATAATTGTGCGGTGATGGC
>CANQIW010000028.1 GCA_947624055.1 uncultured Lachnospiraceae bacterium | reverse complement strand
TCCTTCGGGAGCTGCGGCGCGAAATTGTTCTCCGCCGTGCACGGCATGTAGATCACGTCGCTCCACACCTCGGTCTTCGGATCGTAGGTGCCGGTGCGCCCCGCCATGACGTTCGTGTCCACGTAGACCGGATAGACCGGGTCGCAGACCGCAATCCTGTTGTCCACGCTGAAGATCTCCTGAATATTGCCGGAATCGCACTTCGCGCCGTCGGAGACGAAGATCTCGTCCGCGGCGATCTCGCAGCCGCGGTCCTGATAATCGTTCTTCGCGATCGCATTTCGCAGGAACTCATAGCCGAGATCCGGCGCGTAGCCGTGGAACGTGGCCGCGTCCGCCATCTCGTCCACAGCGCTGTGCAGCGCCTTGATGATCGCCGGGGCGAGCGGCTGCGTCACGTCTCCGATGCCGAGACGGATCACAGACTTGTCCGGATGCGCCGTCTGGAATTCGTTCACCTTTCTGCCGATCGTCGAGAACAGATAGCTCCCCGGCAGCTTCAGATAATTGTCGTTGATCTTAAACATGTCAGATTCCTCCCATGAATGATGTGCATATTTATTTGAGCCATGCATGACCTCAAAAAAGTTTATTAGACACAGCTCATTGCTTTCATAAATAACTACAGCCTGACTTCTCCGTCAAACACGACCTCCGCCGGCCCTGTCATGAACACGGTATTTTTCTCCCTGTCCCACTGAATGCGCAGGTCGCCGCCGCGCAGCTTCACGGTCACGTCATCCTCTGTCCAGCCGTTCAGAATACAGGCCACCGCCACGGCGCACGCGCCCGTCCCGCAGGCCCAGGTCTCCCCGGCGCCGCGCTCCCACACGCGCATCTGCACGGTGTTCCGGTCAAGCACCTTAATGAACTCTGTATTCACGCGGTCCGGAAATGCCGGATGATGCTCAAAGTCCGACCCTACTGCTTCAATCTTCAGCCCGTCGACATCGTCCACGCAGGTCACGCAGTGCGGGTTCCCCATCGAGACGCAGGTCACCGGATAATCCTTTCCGTTTACGCAAAGCAGCCTGCCGACGATCGGCTTTTCTCCGCGTTTTGGCGCTGTTCCGCCATCGCCGACTGTCTCCGGCTCCTCTGCGCTCACAGGAGCCTGCCCCTCCGCCGGCTGCGATACATCCACCGAGGTTCGCTCCGCCTTCGGGATTGATGCCGGGAGCCCATCTTCCAATTTCGTCACATCCACCGGAATCCGCTCTGCCTCCAGGATCGGCGCGCCCATATCGACCTTCACGAGCGCCACCTTGCCGTCCTCCACAGTCAGCTCCAGCGTCTTGATCCCGCTGCCGGTCGCGACCGTGATGCGCGTCTTATCCGTGAGACCGTAATCATAAACATACTTCGCCACGCAGCGGATGCCGTTGCCGCACATCGCGCCCAGAGAACCGTCCGAATTGTACATCTCCATCTCAAAGTCCGCGGCGTCGGACGGCTTGATCAGGATCAGGCCGTCCGATCCGATCCCGAAATGCCGGTCGCTGATCCGCTTTGCCACCTCAGACGGATTCGGAACCTTCTCCTGAAAGCAGTTGACATACACGTAATCATTGCCGATCCCGTGCATCTTCGTAAATTTCATCGCTCATTTCCTCTCATTCTCCGCGCCCTGCACTCCCGCCGCCTCGTCTGCGCTGCCGTTCTCCCGCAGGCATTCCGGGCGTGGACGCTTCCACTCTGTCCTTTTTATGATACACAGCATTTTCTTCCATGTAAAGCACAAATTCTGCTTTCTTTCTCTACAAAAGTGTCCTTCTGCCGCTGGGTCAAACCTATCCGTCGTCTTCTGTGCGTACACGGACATGAATCCCACCCGGAGGGCTATCTGCAGGCTTCCGGTGGTCTCTCCTATGTGTACACTGATATGAATCACCCGCCGACTTTCCTGCGGGTTCCCGGTACTTTATCCTCTAGGTCCGCATCAGTGCGAAGATCATCCCCGCGGTCTCCGCCATGTTGGTTCCGCTGTCCATGCTGGTCTTCTGCAGATACCGGTGCGCCTCCTCCTCCGTCATGTGGTTCCGCTCCATCAGCAGCGCCTTGGCCTCCTCGATCAGCTTCCGCTCCTTCTCGCTGCGCTGCGGCGGCTGCTCGCGTCTGCGCTTTCTGCGGCGCAGGAGGTTTTCGATCACCATGTCGATCGAGCTGATCAGATCATGAACCTTCAGGGGCATCTCTATGCTGACGACCCCCTCCGCGACGCCCTCCGAAAGTACCCTGGGCGACGCAACCAATATCATCTCAAACGCCGGAGCCACATTGTTGTACAGCTCCTCGTAGATCATGTCCGGATAACGGTAACCGCCAACGATGACGCCCGAGCCCAGGCGGTCCGCGGCCGCAAGGGCCTGCGCTCCGCTCGAGCACACCGCGCTGACTTTATAACCGCTGCGTACCAGTAGATTCCTGATGCTCTTCGCATCTTCAATTCTCGGAAATACTACTACTACATTTATCATTGAATTGACATCCTCCTGTTTGATTCACTTCAACAGCAGCGAGCCCTGCCCCTCGCCGGGACGGTATCATACTCTTCCAGAGAGCGGCTCATTGCTCACGCGAAAAACAGTCAGATCTTCGTCAGATAACGCTCAAGCTCCCACTGGCTCACGCTCGCCCGGTACTCCTCCCACTCTTTTTTCTTCTCGCGGATGAATCGCTTCGCCGTGTGATCTCCGAGCACGTCGTAAATATATTTATCCTGCTCCAGCGCCTGCACCGCTTCGAGCAGATTGCCCGGCAGGCACGCAATTCCGTGGGCGGCGCGCTCCTCCTCCGTCATGGCAAAGATATTCGCGTCCACAGACTCCGGCGGCATGATCTTATTTCGAATTCCATCCAGACCGGCCGCCATGCAGACCGCAAGCGCCAGATACGGATTCGCCGCGGAATCCGGACTGCGCAGCTCAATGCGCTGTCTCGGATCGTCCATCGCCGGAATGCGGATCAGCTGGCTGCGGTTCGTAACCGACCACGCGATATAGACCGGCGCCTCATAGCCCGGCACCAGACGCTTGTAGGAATTGACCAGCGGATTCGTGACCGCCGTGATCGCGCGGATATGCTTCATAACACCGCCGATAAAGCAGAGTCCCTCCTCGCTGAGGTGCTCCGGCTTTTCCGGGTCGTAGAATACATTGACGCCGTCCTTCGCAAGCGACAGATTGAGGTGCATGCCGGAACCGTTCACACCGCTCTTCGGCTTCGGCATAAAGCTCGCGTGCAGCCCGCAGCGCTTCGCGATCGTCCGCACCACCAGTCGCACGGTCATGATCCCGTCGGCCGCGCGCACCGCCTCGTCATATCGGAAGTCGATCTCGTGCTGCGCCGGAGCCGCCTCGTGATGTGACGCCTCCACGACATAGCCCATCTCCTCGAGCGTCAGGATCATGTCGCGCCTCGCGTTCTCACCCAGATCGATCGGCCCAACGTCAAAATAACCGGCCTGCTCGTGCGTTGTCGTCGTCGGAAGACCGTTGTCGTCCGTATGGAACAGGAAGAATTCACACTCCGGGCCTACCTCAAGGCTGTAACCCATCTCCCGCGCCCCATTTACGACCTGCTTCAGAATGTAGCGCGGATCGCCTTCAAACGGCGTCCCGTCCGCATTGTAGACATCGCAGATGAACCTCGCTACCTTGCCGTGCTGCGGCCTCCATGGGATGATACAGAACGTGTCGAGATCCGGATGCAGGAACAGATCCGAATTCTCGACCGGAACGAACCCTTTGATGGAAGCCCCGTCAAATGTGATCTTATTTGCGAGGACGCGATCGAGCTGGCTCGTCGTAACCGCAATGTTTTTCAGCTCGCCCATCAGATCCGTAAACTGCAGACGGATAAACTCGACGTCCTCCTCTTCAATAATCCTTCTGATATCTTTCTGCGTATACTTGCTCATATCTGCTCCTTTCCCGACGTAAAAAGGGCGCCCTTTCCACAATGAAAGAACGCCCTCGCCCATTTCATTATTTCTTCTTTTTCCACTTTGCGTACAGGGTCAGATTTCTCTTATAACTCTTCGGAATCACCTTGATCCTGTTTTTGAAACGTTTATCCGTGTACCATCCTTTGAACTTATAGCCCTCTCTGGTCGGCTTCTGCAGCGTGATAACGGTCTTGTAGTATGCCTTCGGATTGCTCTTGTTGTTCTTTCCGCCATTCAGCTTGTACTTGATCTTGTAGCCGACGGTCACCTTACACTTCGCCGTCACGCCGGTTCCGTCCTGCGACGTCGCCGTGATCGTAACCTTGCCGTATCTCTTCGCCGTGATCTTGCCTGAGGCATTGACGGTCGCAATCTTCGTATTGCTGGACGTCCACTTGACGTTCTTGTTCAATGCGGTAACCGGACCGACCGTCGCCTTCAGCGTTTTCGTCTTGCCCTTGACTATGGCAAGCGACGTCTTGTTCAGCGTGATCGTCCTCACCTCGTACGCAGGCTTGAGGCTCAGCTCATGACCGCTCATGATCAGCTCTGTCGGCACGGTACTCACCAGCTGGAACTCATACCAGTGCTGCTCACCGCTCTGCACATAGCTTACCTTAATGTCCTGCTTCGTAAGAGTTGCGTTCGCATTCTGAGAATAAACATATACCGCGCCTGTCTGATCATACAATCCATTCATCTGATCCGCACGGATCCGCACCGCAGCCTTGCCCGGAAGCGCGCCGATCCCCGCAAATTTTGCCCTGATCGAAGGAGCAGGATTATCGTACAGGAGAGTATCCTCCGCAGCCACAACGCCCAGGCAGTCAAAATCTCTGACCGGCATGCTCTCCGGAATATCCTTGCCCCAGATCGACCATTCGACCAGGCCGTCGGACAGAACAAGGCGGATGTTTCCCTGCCGGATCGCATCAAACCATGCCGCCGGAACCGTATGGTTGTTCGCATCGTAGCGAATCACCGCGGTCGTATCGCTGTTCTTCAGTTCTCTCAGCCGGGCTTCGATTACCTGGTTGGTAATATATGCCTCAAAGCCGTCCGCGTTGTAGCCAAAGCCGTCCTTCACGACCAGAAGGTTGCTTTCCACCGTGAGCGCAATCTTGTTGCCCTTCTCATTCTTCCACAGGTTTGTCGCCGGATCATAGGTGTAGGTCACCGCGTTTCCCGCCAGATCCGTCATCGTCATACTCGCGAGGTAATACGAACCTGTCGCCGTACCGGACGGAATCGATACCGAAAGCTTCTCTGTCCCGGTGCCGATTGTCCCGGTAAACTTCGGAGCCTTTGTCCAGTCAAAAGTGAACGGGATCTGCACCTCCGGATTATCCTTATGGCAGAAGAAACCGCTTACCGTCCCGATACCCATATTCTCTTCTACAACGTCCATATCAAAATTAATCGTCCCCGGCATCATCACCGTGCCGTCAAAACGCACGCGACTCGCCGCCGGAGGAATGCTGTCCTGGCCCTGTCCCTGGCCTGCCGTGACAACCACCTTCTGGTCGGCAGTCACATACCCCTTGAATCCGGCTCTGATCGTGTATTCTCCGGCCGTTGAAGCCGTCATCGTGTACTCGCTCGTCGCAAAATAATTCTTCGCCGTAACGTCCTGATTGGAAGCCGTATCAATCACCGTCCAGGTGTATCCGCTCATCAGCCTGAGCCCGCTGCCTCCGACATAGATCTCCGGCTCCGGAAAACCTGTTCCCGCCTGTACTTCCAGTACATCGTCCGTATTTTTCATGGAAATGGAAGTAAACGCCGCGTCTGCAGCCACATTGGTGACATCCGCCGGCATATACAGGGCAACGTCGAATCCGCAGCCGGAAAACGCTCCGGATCCCACGGTCGGGCTTGTCAGGTTGTTCAGCCGCAGCTCGCCCTTGATACTGCCGCAGCCCTTGAACGCGTTCGCGCCGATCTTCGTCACGCCGGTCGGAAAATAAAGATCGCAGGACACGTCGTCCTCTCCGTTTACATTGCAGCCTCCGAGTCCGGTACAGCCCTCAAACGCGGAATCTCCGATTGTCTTCAGTGCGGAGGACTCCTCCACAAAGTACAGACCGACAATCGCAGTACATCCCTTGAAGGCGCTGTTGCCGATCGTCGCCACACTCGCTGGAATCGTGAGCGGAGCCTTCAGACCGGTGCAGCCCTCGAAAGCCGAAGTCCCGATTTCCGTCAGACCCGCCGGCAGATTCAGCGCGGTCAGACCGGTGCAGCCCTTAAAGCTGTTTTGATTGATCTTTTTCACTCCTGCGGGAAGCGCAAGCGTTCCTGACAGGCCGGTACAGCCCTCGAAAGCGGAAGTCCCGATCAACGTCAAAGTCTCCGGCAGATTCAGCGCGGTCAGACCCGTGCAACCCTTGAAGACACTGTCATTAATCTCTGTCACATTCGCAGGGATCGCAAGCGTTCCCTTCAGGCCGGTACAACCTTCAAATACAGAATTTTCAAGGTCTTTTAAACCTGTTCCTATTTCCACAGCCGTAAATCCCGTACAGCCGCTGAACGCACACTCATCGATCGTCGTCACACTTGAAGGAATCATAAGCGTTCCCTTGAAACCAGCACAGCCCTCAAACGCATGCGCGCCAATGGAAGTCAGCTTGGAATTCGGTTCCGGTCTCCACTCATCAAACCCACAGCCCATGAATGCTCTCTTGCCAATCGTTTCCAGAGAAGCCGGAATTGCCAGTTCATTGGAAAATCCGCAATTCCTGAAGGCAGAGTCTCCAATAGACTCCAGTGTATCCGGCAACTTCAGCCTTCCGGTAAAGGTATAATCTGCAAAAGCGCTTTCTCCAATCTCCGTCACGGTCTTACCATTAACTATGGTAACGCTCAAATCCAGATTCTCCGGTACGGCACTGTCATCCGCCAGTCCGGTGATCTTTATCTTATTGCCCTCTAACTCTGTATATTTAAAGCCGTTACCCACATTGTCTTCTATTTCCGCAGGCGTCGTCCCCACGTTCAGATCCGGCTCAACGCCTTCCATGGTGATAGAAAGAATATCGCCGGAATCGTCCAGAAGCTCCAGCTCAGACTCCTCGGCTGTCTCCGAAGAACCAGCCGCGCTCTCGTCCTCTGCAGTCTCTTCCACGGATACATCCTGCGCATCCGCATCATCATTCTCCCCGGCGGGAGCTGCCGCGGATGCCTCTGTGTCCGTCTCATCCTGCGCGTCGTCTCCTGCCTCAGCGTTCTCCGCCGCCGAATCATCCACAGGTGCCTCCTGAGTCTCCGCCGCATCAGCTGCTGCTTCCTGTGTCTCCGCCGCGTCAGCCGCCGTTTCCTGTGTCTCCGCCGCGTCGGCCGCTGCTTCCTGTGTCTCCGCCGCATCGGCTGCCGACTCTGTCTGCCCGATGACCGCCTCTTCCGCAGAGACTTCCTCCTCTATCTCGATGACGGTATCCGGCTCGAAGCTCTCTTCCGCAACCGCGCACTGTGCGAACGTGCTTCCCAGCATCGCGCAGGTAAGCACCATACTTACGGTCTTTCTCCAAAACCTGCTCCTTTTCATATCCCTGAATCCTCCTTATCGTATTGCTCACCCTCGGCGCACGCACAGCTGCCGACATGGTATATTTACAACATTATATATCTTTTAATTAATCATTGCAATAATTAATTTTTAATTAATATGATTTAATAAAAAAATAACATCACTCTTCCGAGTCTTCCTGCGGTCCCTTATAGTAATACCGGCTGTCGGAGCTCCGGAAGATCGTATCGGATGAGCCCACCTGACAGACCGTGAGCTTGTGGAAACCCTCGTCCATCTTGTCCTTTTTAAAGCGGAGCAGTTTCGACGACAGGTAGGTCGTTCCGACTTTCTCATCATCAATATACACCTTGCTCCATTTCGTGAAGTTCTCGCCCATCACATAGTAATAGAGATCGGTCTCCGTGATCTGAGTCAGCAGAATATCCTGCGTCCCCATTTCCAGGTCGGTCGCCGGATAGGGATTGGCGCCGCCGTAGACATAGTGGTCGCCGTAGAGGATATCGTACTGCAACAGCTCCATGCCCTTCTGGTACTCTTCGTCCGTCATGCCCGCGCGGTTCTGATGATAGTTGAACATCGTCCCCTCGTGGATGTCAAGCGCGTCCGTGATATCCGCAAGCAGCTGATAGGAGGTCATGTCCGCATCCTTCTTCTCCATGCCGAAGTTGTTCCAGGTCGCGTACTGCGTCTTGAACAGGCTCCCGGTCTTCATGTCCTCCTCCGTCAGCCCCATCGTCGGGAGATGGTCGCCGAACATCACCACAAACGTCTTCTCCCCGCGTTTTTCCAGCATATCGATCAGATCTCCGACAAAGTCATCCACCTGATGGATCTGATTCACATAGTATTCCCACGCCCAGCGCATCCCCTCGTCCTCCGGTCCGGACACATGGATCTGCGGATCCTCGATCACCTGCTCCTGCGGATAATCGCCGTGCGACTCGACCGTGATCGTATAGACAAAATCCGGCTGATCCGGCGTATGATCGAGCGATTTCTCCACCTCGCCGAGCATGACGTCGTCGATCGGCCACGTCCCCAGCGGCGTGTACTCGTGGATATCCATCATCTCCTTGCAGGTGAACGTGTCAAAACCCATCATGGAGAACGCGTTTTTGCGGCTGTAAAAATTGCCGCCGTTGTCGTGCACCGCGTGCGACCCGTAGCCGAGCGCGCGCAGGTCGGAAGCGATGCTCTCGCAGTTCGTCTCCTTGAGGATCGTCTTGTACGGATACTCGCCCAGGCCGAAAAACTGCATGCCCATCCCTGTCAGGATCTCAAACTCCGTGTTCGCCGTCCCCGCGCCGACCACCGGCACCTCGAGGTAGCCGGAGGAATATTTCTCGTACAGGTGGTGGAAGTTCGGGATCGGATCCTCGCTCGTCTCGAGGAATTTGATCTCTCCCGGATCAACAAAAGATTCCAGAAGAATACAGATGATGTTCGGATACTCCTGTTCCGAGGTCTCTGTCTCTCCTGGAATGCTGTTTTCTTCTTCCTGAAGTTCCGTATTCACTTGATCTGCGGCAGCCGGATCGCTTGACCCGCCCGTGGCCGGTCGTTTTTCAGAATTCTCTCCGTCGTCTGATGCCGCCGGCTCGTCCGCCGCCGCCGTCTTCGCACGCCGCTCGGCGACCAGAGAGGCTTCCGTGCCGGCCGGTTCCGGCTTTTCCGCAGGCGTCTCCTGCATCGTCTGCCTCGTCCCGGCCTGCGCTGCCTGCTCCTGTCGATCCCCCGGCGGCACACTCTCCGTCCCGGCTTCCTCCGATGCCGTTTCCGGCGGCAGTTCCTGCCCGCTCTCTGCGAGCACGCCGCGCACTGCCTCCTCAGAGTACCCCTCCGGTTCGCTCATTCCGCGGTCAAGCACGCTCGCGGAAAAGCTGTATACGAAACCGTAGTCCTTGTAACCCTGCGCAAGATTCTCAAAATATGAAGTGAGGATGTGATTGCTCACTGCCGCGTTCGTCACCCGCGGGAGCAGCAGCATCACCATCGCTGTCATGAACGCTCCGAGCATCCTGTGCGGCTTCCCCGCGAATTTGGGCCCCTTGATCCAGAAAACGATCAGAAGCAGAACCACAGCCGCGACACCGACGATCACGATCACCGCCTCTGTCGCCGTAAAGTAATTGCTCTGCATCGTGAAGAGATCGCCGACCATTTTCAGATCCGTAAAACTGAACGGGGATACCCGTTTCGCCAGAATACAGCCGTTGATGATGCCCAGAAACAGCCAGAAGACACTGATGATCGTCCGGAACACTGCCCGGCGTTTTACTATGTACACAAGCATCAGCGACGCATAGACGATCAGCGAATTGTAGAGGAAGACCAGATTCCGATCCACCACAAAGCGGCAGGCCTCCACAAAAGAATGCCTCGAGATCCACTCGATCAGAAAACATACGCCGCACGCGAGGAGGATGTGGAAGACCAGCGAATATTTGTTCAGCACAGCAATGCACTGCTGTACGCGCCTGCTCTCCATCCTTTCCCTGATCCTACGCCTGCATTTTTGATTCCATTTAAACATTGCCAGATCCCCTTGCAGTCCGGCCTCCCCACACAGCCGAAACTTTGCACAAAATATAATATCTGTAAAATCCAGTTGACAGATTAATCCAAAACATATAAAAAGTCAACTACCTTCAAAAAAATTTAAGTTTTTGTTCATTTTTATCTCGGAATTTCCCTTTTTCCGGGCAGAAGCTCTGGATTCTTTTCCGCTTATGTGCTACAGTAAACAGAGCAATGTACCAAACTGCCGACGCACGGCTATATCCCGTCCCGGGGCAGCCACACACAAATCTATGCCGGAAAGGCAAAAAAGAGAATTATCTGCGATGAAAAGACTTTGTTTGATTTCTGCGCTTCTTCTGCTGCTCCTGACAGGATGCGAAAAAAAGCCCGCGGCGACGGCGCCGGAGGAATTGTTTCTCCTCACCGACGGGGTGACGGCGGACGATATCCGATCCGGCGACGGCCCGGAGGAGTTTATCAGCGCATACAGAGGCTATACGATCCAGGTCGCCTACAACAACCTGGAGTCCAGCTACGTCGTCATGGATGTGGATAAGATTCCGTACAAAGACGATATCTCCACAATGATCGCGAACTTTTTCGTCGACGACCAACCGGTCTCAGAGGAGGAGCTCTGCGAAGAAAATAATGTAAAACCGACGCAGCTCTACGCGCTTCTGAGCTCCTCTGCCTATCTGCGCGAGCACAATGTCGTCTACCGCTATCTGCGGTTCCGCTGGGCGGACGGCCGGATCGCCGACATCCAGTCAGATGAGCTCAACTACAACGAGACCTATGAGACGCCGCGGCTCCGGTGAAGCATTTCCGGCAAACCGGCTCATCCGGCGATCGGCTCCGGCGGCCGCCCGGCCTTTGGCGCGCCACAGCGTTTCATACCACAGAACAGGAGAACGGCATGTCAGACAATCCAGGAAAGACTTACGACGATATCATAGATCTGCCGCACCATGTGTCGTCGGCGCATCCGCGGATGTCACAGCACGACCGGGCGGCGCAGTTCTCTCCCTTCGCGGCTCTGACCGGCCATGACGCGGCGATCCGGGAGACTGCCAGGCTCACCGAGCGGGAACACGGGCCGGGCGAGGACTACGCGGAACAGCTCGACCGGAAGCTTCAGACACTCCGCCATTACCCCGGAGGGTCTCCTGAAATCACGGTCCGGTATTTCGAGCCGGACACAAAAAAAGCCGGCGGAGAATACGTCACGATCTCCGGACGGCTGAAGAAGATCGACGAGCACCGCAGACTGCTCGTGCTCGAAGATCAGACAGAGATCCCCATCAGCCGGATCGCCGGGCTTGACGGGGATGTCTTCTGAGCGCTCATTTCCAGCTCACTTTTCCATTTTTCACCTGCATTGTGTATACCTTTTTGCGCCTGATCGGATACGAATAATCCTTCCATTCGACCAGATAAAAATTGCTCTCTTTGTGCGCCCTGTGCATGCTGCAGTCGCAGATCTTCCACTTGCCGTCTATCTTCACCTCGCACCAGCCGTGCGGGCCATAGTCACGGCCCGGCTGCCCTATTACAGAACCGTCGGCATATCTGCTGTCAAAGCCCAGCACGCGCGCAATGTACGCAAACGCCGCGCCGTAGCGGAAGCAGTTCGCCTTTTTGCTTTTGAAGGCGTCAAGCGCGTAGGAACGGATCACCTTCGCGTTCGGATGATTGGAGTAGGATCTCGTATAGGAATACCGGCACAGAGCCTTAAAACAGCTTTTCAGTCTCTGTTCAGGAGTCTGTCTGGCTTTGGAATATTTCATCACAAAGCGCACGGCATAATTGATTGCGCTGTCTGTCACCCGGACGCCATCGGCGTCCACATAGTAACAGCCCTTTTTCTTGTTCCCTGCGATCCTGTTTGTCTGGAGTACTCCGTTCTCATCGAAATAATAATACTTTTTGTTGATCTTGCGCCAGCCGGTTACCCTGCGCCCGTTCTGGTAATAAAAGGTTTCCTCCGTCGTCCTGTCCCATCCGTCTGTCGGCGTGTTCCCGACCTCCGCCTGATCCGCAGAGCCGTCTGCCTGTGTGGTACCCTCAGACGCACAGGCCTGATCCTTCGGAAAAAGCGCGCCCGCAAACAGCATTACGGCAAGCAGGAAGACACCCCACTTTCTCATGTGTTTCATGGTACTGTCCGCCTCTTTCTTCTTAAATAATTCTCCTTCCGATTTCCGGAAGCTCTTTTTCTCAATTATACTCGCGTCGTTTTCTTATTACAAGCCGTTTCTTCCCGCTGCCCCTACGCCTTGTGTCCTCCGATCTGCTCGTTGCGCGCGCGGGCCGTAGCTCCCTCCTCGAAATTCATGCCACGCAGCACCGCATTCTTGCCGAATTTTTTCTTGATGTCCAGCACGGCTTCCTGCAGTCTCCGCTCCTTCTCGAGCGCTTCCTTTTCCGCCTTCCTCTGCTTTTCCAGCGCCTCATAATCCGTGAACAGATCCATCTGCTCCGCCACAGGTTCCTTCGGAACGATCTGCTCATCGACCACATGGTTCGCCGTGAGGTAGATCCGGCGCACGAGCAGCTCCGGGTTCACAATCCGGTCGTACAGCTCCATGACCGCGTCGGTGATCTGCCTGGTCGAGGAAGTCAGAGAGCCAAGGTTCGCCGTGCCGTGCGCATGTTTCGGCACCTGTTTGCCATAATGGTTCGTCGTGACCTCTCCTCTGTATTTTTTCCGGATCTCCGGATTCATCAGGTTCTCGACGTCGTAGCCGACCGTCAGGACGATCTGGTCTGTCACCAGCCGCTTTTCGACAAGGTCGAGCACCAGCAGATCCGTCATCTCCCGCGTGACCAGACGCGCCTCGTCAAACCTGTACGGCCGCATAAGCACCTGCCCGGAACCCACACTGTTCGTCTCCGGTCGATACGCCTTGATGTCCGCGATCCGGCACGGCTCCCAGCCCCACGCGTGGTCGATCAGCAGCTCTGCGTTGACCCCGAAGAGCCTGTACAGCAGATCCTCGTTATAGTAATCCGTCGACCCGCCCAGCGAACAGCGCGCGATATCGCCCATCGTGTACAGGCCGTGCGCCTCCAGCTTCCGCGCGTAGCCTCTGCCGACGCGCCAGAAATCCGTAAGCGGCCGGTGCGACCAGAGCGTTTTTCGATAGGACATCTCGTCCAGCTCGGCGATCCGCACACCGCCCAGATCCGTCTCAACGTGCTTCGCCACGATATCCATCGCGATCTTGCACAGATAGAGGTTCGTCCCGATCCCGGCCGTCGCCGTGATCCCGGTCTCCGCCAGCACGTCCCGGATCATCTTTCTCGTCAGCTCGCGCGCCGTGAGTCCGTAGGTTTTCAGGTAATCCGTCACATCCATCATCACCTCGTCGATCGAGTAGACGTGAATGTCCTCCGGCGCGATATAGTTCAGATAGATCTCGTAGATCCTCGTGCTGTACTGCACATAAAATCCCATGCGCGGCACCGCCACGATATAGTCGAGTGCGAGCTCCGGATTCTGCCGCAGCTCCACATCGTTTGCCGACTTCCCGGAAAACTCTTTTTTCCCGAGCTTTCTCAGCCGCTGCAGCCGCTGCGCGTTGATCTCGCGCACCCGCTCGACCACCTCGAACAGCCGCGCGCGTCCGGAAATCCCGTACGCCTTCAGCGACGGCGACACCGCCAGGCAGATCGTCTTCTCCGTCCGGCTCGCGTCCGCGACGACAAGATTCGTCGTGAGCGGATTCAGTTTTCTCTCGTTGCATTCCACCGACGCGTAGAACGACTTCAGGTCGATTGCAACGTAAGTACGGTTGGCCATAGGATCGCCTCTGTCAAACAATTTTTCTTCATTTTCCGCACTCCCGCGCCACGAAATACACCCGCTCGCTCTCCGGGCGCGGCGCGTCCTGTGTGAACGCGTCAAACACCGCCTCAAGCCTCATCCCGGCCCGGTCAAGCGCGTCCTGTATCTCCTCAATCTCGTATGCCCGCTGATAATGCGTCTCCTCATACTTCTCGTACAGACCGCTCTCCCGCCGGATAAACAACGTCAGATCGTATTCGTTGAGGCAAGTCTCTTCATCGTACCAGTTCTCCCAGATGAAACTGCCCTCGTCGCGGTTCTCGGCGATCACTGACTCCCCGAGCTCCCGATACTTGGCGACCGTATTCAGGTCAAAAATAAACACGCCGCCCGGGTCAAGGTAATTATTGACAAGCGAAAACACCCGGACAAGCTCCTCCGTGTCCGTCACGTAGTTGATCGTATCGCAGACGCTCACAACCGCGCGCACAGTCCCATACAGCTCAAACTCACGCATATCCTGCAGAAGATACAGAATGTCGTGCCCGGAGGCGTCTTTCTTCTCCTGCGCGATCTCCAACATCTCCGCCGAATTGTCCACCCCGATCATATCGTAACCAAGCGCAGCCAGACGCTCCGTCATCTCGCCGGTTCCGCAGCCGAGCTCCAGCACGAGGCCGTCCGCCGCGCCGTACTGCTTCAACAGACCGTGCAGATACGCGCACCACTCATCGTAAGGAATATTGTCCATGAAGGTGTCATACACCTGCGCGAAGCTCTCATAAGATGCCATACTTGTCACCTCAATTCATGTTTAATTCATTATGATGTCGATATCCCGGACGCCCTTGCAGGGATTGGTCAATGCCACGGCAAACACACATTAAACACGAAGATAATCCCTCAGAAACCGATACAGCGCATCCATCTCCTCATCCGTGCCAATCGTGATGCGCAGGTAGTTGTCGATCCGCGGCTTGTCGAAGTAGCGCACGTAGATCCCCTCCGCCTTCAACGCTTCGAAAAGCTCCCGCGCCGGGCAGGTCTCGTGCGTTACGAAGAGGAAGTTCGCCAGCGAATCCGTGCACGAAAAGCCGAGCTGTGCCAGCTCCTTCTTCGCGCGCTCCCGCGTCTCAACAATCTTGTGACGCGTCTCCATCAGATACATGCTGTCGCTGACTGCCGCCGCGCCGAGGCGGATCGCCGCCTCATTCATCGTGTAGGAATTGAACGAATACTTCACGTCATTCAAATGGCGGATCAGTTCCTCGCTGCCAAACGCGTAGCCAATGCGCATCCCTGCCATGCAGCGCGATTTTGAGAAGGTCTGCACAATCAACAGATTCTCGTATTTCTCCAAAAGTGCGCGCGCGGAGAGTCCGCCGAAATCGATGTACGCCTCATCCACGATGACGATGACGTCCTGATTGTGCTGCAGAATATCCTCGATATCGGCAAGCGGCATCTGCACGCCGGTCGGCGCGTTCGGATTCGGAAAGACCACGCCGCCGTTTTCCCGGTAGTAATCCTCTTTCACGATCTCGAACTTATCGTTCAGCGGAGGACATTCATACGGGATCCGGAAGAGATCCGCCCATACGTCATAAAACGAATAGGTGATATCCGGAAAAAGGATCGGCTTCTCAGAATTAAAAAAGGTGAGAAAGCACATCGCCAGCACATCGTCCGAGCCGACGCCCACGAACACCTGCTCCGGACGCGTCCGGTACTCCCTCGCGATCGCGCTGACCAGCTCCCCGGCCGTCGGATCCGGGTACTTCCGCATCGTTTCCGTCGTCATCTGCCGCAGCGCGTTCAGCACCATCGGTGACGGAGGGTACGGATTCTCATTCGTGTTCAGCTTGATCACGTTCGGCTGTTTCGGCTGCTCTCCCGGCGTGTACGGCGTTACCTTCCGGATGTTATTTTCCCACTCTCTCATGCAAGTTACTCCTGTCTTCTGTTATTTGTATGAATGAGCCGTGCGAGCCTCGAAAAAGCTCCGCTTTTCCCACCAAGGTGCGCTTTGACACCAGGCTCGAAATAACTTCGCCAAGTGTCAAATATGTCTGGCACGGCTCATTGCTTTCGCGAATATTATCTATTACCCGCGGTATAATTTCGCGTAAATCCCATCCTTCGCAAGCAGCTCCTCGTGCGTGCCCTGCTCCTCGATGCCCTTGTGCGTGAGCACGAGGATCTTCTGCGCGTTTCGGATCGTTGAGAGCCGGTGCGCGATCACAAAGGTCGTCCTGCCGTGCGCGAGCGCCTCCATCGACTGCTGCACGATCTTCTCGCTCTCGTTGTCGAGCGCCGAGGTCGCCTCGTCGAAAATCAGGATCGGCGGATTTTTCAGGAACACGCGCGCGATCGAGAGCCGCTGCTTCTGTCCGCCGGAGAGTTTCACGCCGCGCTGCCCGATGTCGGTCAGGTAGCCGTCCGGAAGCTGTTCGATGAACTCGTGCGCGTTCGCGAGCTTCGCCGCCGCGACAACCTCCTCATCCGTGGCGTCCGGCCTGCCGTAGCGGATGTTTTCCATGACGTTCTCCGCGAACAGGTAAACGTCCTGCTGCACGATACCGATCTGCCTGCGCAGATCTGCCAGCCTGATCTTGCGGATGTCGGTGCCGTCCAGGAGGATCCGCCCGGCGTCCACGTCATAGAAGCGCGGGATCAGGCTGCACAGCGTCGTCTTGCCTCCGCCCGACGAGCCGACGATTGCCAGATAATCGCCCGGCTTCACATGCAGATCAATATGACTCAGCACCGTGTCCAGATTGTCCTCATATTTAAACGATACATTGTCGAAACGGATGTCGCCCTTCGCGTCTTTGATGCTGACCGCGTCCGGCGCGTCCGTGATGTCCGGCGCGATCGCCAGAATCTCCAGAAAACGCTCATAGCCCGTGTAGCCGTTCTGGAACTGCTCGGTAAAATTAATCAGCTTCTTGATCGGCTCGGTAAAGTTGTTGATATAGAGCAGGAAGGTCACGAGATCCGCAACCTCCATACGCCCGCCCGTCATCAGCGCCGCCCCGACGACGAGCACCGCGATCGTCACGAGCGTCGTCAGCGCGCCCAGGCCGGAATTGTACCAGCCCATGTACCAATAACTGCGGCGTTTCGACTCGACGAAGCGCTCGTTGCCCTCGCGGAACTTCCGCATCTCCACCGCCTCGTTGCCGAACGACTTGACCGCCCGCACACCGGACAGGCTGTCCTCGATCTGGCTGTTGATGTCCGCGATCCGCGCGCGGTTCTGCTTGAACGCGCGCTTCATCTTGCGATTGAAATACGCTGCGTAGAGCACGATCACCGGCAGGAACGCAAACGCGACGAGCGTCAGCGTCGCGTTGATCTGAAGCAGGATCACAAACGAGCCGACAAACTTGATCAGAGAGATCACAACGTCCTCGGGCCCGTGGTGCAGAAGCTCGCTGATATCAAACAGATCCGAGGTGATCCTTGATAAGAGCTGCCCGACCTTCTGATTGTCATAGAAGGCGAAGGACAGCTTCTGGTAATGCCCGAAGATCTCGTTGCGCATGTCGTGCTCAATCTTCGCGCCCATGATATGGCCAAAATACGCGATGTAAAAATTGCAGAAGCACTCCAGCGCGACCAGGCCCGCCATCAACACACCCAGCCGCAGGATGATCCGCATTGCCTC
>CANQIW010000027.1 GCA_947624055.1 uncultured Lachnospiraceae bacterium | reverse complement strand
CATGGTTCCTTGGTCAAGCGGTTAAGACGCCGCCCTCTCACGGCGGAAACAGGGGTTCGATTCCCCTAGGGACTATCAGGAAACTCTGAAATCCATCAAGATGGTTTTCAGAGTTTTTTTGTCCCTTCAGTTATATCCTTTGTCAGATATCCAGGCGTTTGTCAGTCTTCCGCTAAGCATTTTCCGGCGTCAGAACCACGGTCTGTCCTTTTCGGTTCAGATCTTTTGGGATCTCCAGCACACTGCCGGAAGCCATCTGCACCTGCGGACATAGCCTGGTATACGCGTCCACGGTATCCAGCACATCGAAGCCGAATTTTCCGCTTCTGAAATGCATCGGCACAACGATTCCTGGGCGGATCCGCTCCGCCAGCTCCCTTGCCTGCCCGGCGTCGATCGTGAAAAATCCTCCTACCGGTATCAGCGCGGCGTCCAGGCCGTGAAGTTTCTCTTCCTGTTCCGGGGCGAGCATACAGCCCAGGTCTCCAAAATGCGCTGCCCTGCATTCGCCGTCATCCAGGATATGAATGGTGTTTGGCCCACGTTTCGCGCCCTTTTGGCCGTCATGGTACGTCTCGATCTTCTCAATCGTAAACGGCGACGGAGCGCCCGTTCTCAGTGAAACACAGGAACGCCCGTTGTGATCCCCGTGTTCATGACTGCAGAGCACCAGATCAGCCTCCTCCCTCACCGGCTTCAGACCGTCCACGGATCCGTCCTCATAAGGATCCAGGATCACCGTATACCCCTTCGATTCAATTTTAAAGCAAGAATGTCCGATCCACGTAATTTTCATAGCCGTTCTCCTCCTGAATTTATTTTTTATACGTCAAAGCACCCGCCGCCGATAAATTCCCGGATCAGCGAGCTGTTCGGAATGTCGTCGGCCGGGATCGGCAGAAAATAGTCGAGGAACTTGAGCAGCCGCTTGGCCTCGTCATACTCCGGCTCGCCCGGCTCCACCGAGAACAGCAGCGGCTCCGCGTACTGCTTCAGCACAGCCAGCTCATAGATCAGCGCGGAATTGAACATAACGTCGGCCTGTTCCTGATACGGGAAAATGTTGTTCTCCTCTCCGCGACGCACCGAAGCCCACATGCCAATCGTGCGCTTCGCGTCCGCCCCGCGCGTTCTCGCGTCGCGCACCAGCCTGCGCAGCAGTCGGCCGTCCGTCGTCGGAATGCGGTTGTGCTCGTCGACGTTGAGCTGCGTCAGCGCGCTTATGTAGATCTTAAATTTATTCTCAGCCGGAAGGTCTCGCGTCAGCCGGTCATTCAGGCAGTGGATCCCCTCTATGATCAGGATGTCGTCCTTGCCGAGCGTCTTGAAATTCCCTTTATACTCGCGCTTTCCGGTCTTGAAGTTGAATGTCGGAAGCTCCACTGTCTCGCCCGCCAAAAGCGCGCACATGTCCCTGTTCAGCTGAATCGTGTCGATCGCGTCGATGTGCTCGAAGTCCAGCTTCCCGTCCTCGTCGAGCGGCGTGAACTCACGATCCACGAAATAATCGTCCGCCGCGATCGGATGCGGCTTCAGCCCGTAGACCGCAAGCTGTGTGGACAGGCGGTGCGAAAAAGTCGTCTTTCCCGAGGAGGAAGGTCCCGCGATCAGGATGATCTTTTTCTCCGGAGCGCCCGCAATCTGCGCCGCCATCTCCGCGATCTTCTTCTCGTGGTACGCCTCCTGTATCATGATCAGATCCTTGAGCCGGTGGCTGACGATATAACTGTTCAGCGCGCCGACTGTCGGAATACCGAGCTTCGCGCCCCACTCCATCGAATCCTTCTGCACATGGAAGATCTTCTCCTCCGGCGCGAACTCCGGCAGCTTCTCCGGCTCCTCCTTCGTCGGGAACATCAGCACAAAGCCGTCGTCGAACAGCCGCAGATCGAAGTATTTCAGGCAGGAGGTATCCGGCAGCATATAGCCGTAAAAATAGTCCTCAAATCCCTCCAGATCGTAGAGGTTGACCCGCGACGCGCGGCGGTAGCGGAACAGCTCTTCCTTGTCGTACATCCGGTATTCCCGGAATTTCCTGCGCGCCTTGTAGGTGGCCATGTTGTTCTTGCGGATCGGCAGTCCCTGCTCCGCCATCTCTCTCATGTTCTTTTTCACATCGTCGAGGAACTGCTGCGTGAGCTTTGTCTTCCCCTGCAGTGTACAGTAGTAGCCGTCGCTCACGACAAAATGCACGCCGACCCGGTCGATGTTGCTGTTGTCCCCCACGACATGATACATCGCCTTGAGCATCAGCAGAACCAGACTGCGCACATAGGTGTTGTGCCCGGAACTGCTGCGCAGCGTGAGGAACTCCAGCTCGCAGCCGTCCTCCGCCTTCTTGCCGAGCTCGCGCAGACGTCCGTCCGCCCTCGCCAGCACGATCGCGCTGTCCGCCTCCGACTGATGGCGTTTCGCGATCTCCTGGTAAGTCGTCCCCGCAGAGTACGTCTCCTCCGTCCCGCGGATCTTCACAGTTATCTCAGTTGCCATATTCTCTCGCCTCCTCTGCTCTATTCTTATGTCGCAATCTTGTCCGTTCATGCCCCATTTGCCGCGTATTCCCATGCGATCAGCCTGCCGCGCGCCCGTCTCAGATCAACCGGATATTCGTCATCCGCATAGCGGCTCTGTGCTCCCATTTCTCTCAGCCTGTCCGGCAAACTTCCTCTGCAAAGATCTTAATTACTCACAGCACCGCAAACGGGTGCTCGATCTCCGCCTTGCGCACCGTGAGCTCCGGGAACTCATTTTGCAGATAATCCCCCATCTGCCCGATAAAAATATGCTCGATTCCGTAATGTCCGGCGTCCATCATCAGAAGTCCCTGGTCTACCGCGTCCAGGCCGTCATGGTGGCCGATGTCGCCGGTCACGAGCATGTCCGCGCCGGCCGCGAGCGCCGGGGCCGTCATGCCCTTTCCGGATCCCGGACAGACCGCGATCTTTCTCACAGACCGTTTCGGGTCGCCGAACAGCCGCACAGACGAAAGCGCAAACGCCTTCTTCACATAATCGCAGCAAGCCTTTGCCGTCATCGCCTCCGGCAGCAGCCCCACAAACCCGATGCCGTACTGGGTCCCATCCTCAAGGGCTCCTGTCGCTTCGAGTATCTGCGTCTCTCTAAGCCCGAGCGCACGGATCGCGAGCGCACTCATCTCCGTCACGTCGTAATTCGTGTGCATCGCGTAGTGCGCGATCCGGTTCTCTGCCAGAAAAAGCGCTTTGCGCCCGGGAAACTCCTCGCTGTTCAGCTTCCTGATCCCGGACATCAGAAGCGGGTGATGCGTCACCAGAAGATCCGCGCCCCACGCCCGGCACTCCCCGAGCACTGTCTCCGTCGCCTCCAGCGCCACATAGACCTTCCGCACAGGCCAGTCCATGCCGCCCACCTGAAGCCCGGGATTATCCCACGCAAGCGCCAGCTCCGGCGGATACTTCGCCGCAAGTTTATGTATGATCTCTCTTACTGTCATGTCGTCCTCCTGTATCTTACTGTCATTTGTCCCAGCGTCTCCTCCACCAGCCGCAGCTCCCCGCGTACCTCCTTTGCGCGCGCGACAGCCGCCTCCCCGTTTTGTCCGTCCAGAGACGCAAGAATGCGAAGGTTCAGCTCCCTCTCATGCAGCAGAAATTCCTGAAGCACCGGATGCCGCTCCCTAAGAAGCAGCGGACCGAATCGCAGCTGCATTTCGTTCATCTTCAAGCCTGTCTTATCTCCGCAGCGCTCCGCGCGCATCATCGGATAATATTTTCCGTCCTCACAGACCATGTCCTCCCGGGTGATCCGCCAGCCGTTCCGCTCCAGCCAGGCACGCACCAGCCATATCTCCGACTGCGGCTGCAGGATCAGCTCCCGGCAGGCGTCAAGCCTGTCCCGTCCTTCGTCCAGGATCCGCGTCATAAGCGCCCCGCCCATTCCGGCGATCACAATGCTGTCCGCCTCCCCCGGCTGCAGCTCTTCGAGTCCGTCTGACCGTCTCGTCTCGATCAGAGCCTCCAGACCGTACTGCGCGATATGCTCCCGCGCGCGTGAGAGCGGTCCCGGATTTACATCCATCGCAAGCGCATGTGTCGCGGTGCCTGTCTGTATCAGCCAGATAGGTATGTACGCGTGATCGGTTCCTATATCGGCGACCGTGCCGCCTGCAGCGACCAGGTCGGCTACAGCCCTCAGGCGTCTTGAAATCTGCATATACTTTCCCTTTCCGGGTCAATGCCATATCCAATGTTCTTCTGTTTCAGGAGCAGAGCTCCCATCTGCTTTTTTATTTTCGTTTTTTATGTATCCGCGCGCCGCCCCGCCGCCTTCTCAGCGCCTGCCCCGGCCGCCGTATCATGCGCGGCCCGGACAGGATCTAATCAAGATAATCCCGCAGCTTGCGGCTTCTGCTCGGATGCCGCAGTTTGCGCAGCGCCTTCGCCTCGATCTGGCGGATCCGCTCGCGGGTCACATTAAACTCACGGCCGACCTCCTCGAGCGTCCTCGCACGCCCGTCATTCAGTCCAAAGCGCAGGCAGAGCACCTTCTGTTCACGCTCTGTCAGTGTCGAAAGCACCTCCACAAGCTGTTCCCGGAGGATCGCGTATGTGGCCGCTTCCACCGGTACCGGGACATGCTCGTCGCGGATAAAATCGCTCAGGTGGCTGTCGTCCTCCTCGCCGACCGGCGTCTCCAGGGAGACCGGCTCCTGCGAGATCTTCAGGATCTCCTGCACCTTTTGCAGAGGCATGTCCAGCTTCGCCGCGATCTCTTCCGCGCCCGGTTCATGCCCGAGCTCCTGCAGAAGCGTCCGCGAAGTCCTGGTCACCCGGTTCATCGTCTCCACCATGTGTACCGGAATGCGTATCGTCCGCGCCTGATCCGCGATCGCCCGCGTGATCGCCTGTCGGATCCACCAGGTCGCGTAGGTGCTGAATTTATAACCTTTGCGGTAGTCGAATTTCTCCACCGCCTTGATCAGGCCGAGATTGCCCTCCTGGATCAGATCCAGCAGCTGCATCCCCCGCCCGGCATATCGCTTGGCGATGCTGACCACAAGCCTGAGATTCGCCTCGGCAAGCCTTTCCCGCGCCGACTCGTCCCCGCTGTTCATGCGCTCCGCCAGACGCAGCTCCTCCGCAGGGGTGAGCAGAGGGATCTTGCCGATCTCCTTTAAATACATGCGCACCGGATCGTCCGTGCCGACGCCCTCCGTGAAATCGGCCTCCGTCATGAGCTCGGCCTCTTCCCCGGGCAGCTCGTCCTCCGGAATCAGCAGTGCCTCCGGCTCTCCTGCGATCTGAAGCATGTCCACTCCCCTGGATTCAAGATAATCCAGCGTCTTCTCATACTCCTCCGCGCTCATCGGCTGACCGTCAAAGAATTCCTGGATCTCCCTGTATTCCAGCACATTTTTCTTCTTTTCTGCCAGCTTCAGCAGCTCCTCCAATCGCGTTCGAAAGTCTGATGTCGGCGCATTCATGCGGCTTACGGCCCTCCTTCGGGATGAATATCGTTCTTCCGTACCTTTCCGGCTGAAAATCTCTGATCGTTTTCAGCTGAATTCCGCTTATATTCTAACCGTATTACAGAGAAATATGCAGTTTGCGTATCTCCGGCAGCCGCCTTTTTGCCTCGATCAGTTCCTGCAGACCCTTCATATCCGTGGGGTCAAGCTCCCGGCTCTTCCTTGCGACCGCCTGCTCCATCACCTTATAGACCGTCTCCTGAACCGCCTTCTCCAGCTCCCTTTGGTTCTCCACATTCACCGCAGTGCTGAACAGCCGCGCTGCGTTCCTCTGCTGTTCGACATCGGTAAAATGATTGATGATCAGCGCCGGGTTGATCTCCCCCTTTTTTCGCTGTTCGTACAGCATTGACGCCACCTCCCGGCACAGCTCGTCAGAAAAATCCTCCGGCTGGATATAGCGCGAAATGGAATCGAACAGCTGCGGATATTCCGTGATCCAGGTCAGGATCATCCGCTGCGACCTGAGAGTGCCTTCCTCCTTCTCCGGGCGCGGCTGCTGCTGCCGCACCGGGATCTTTCTCGCCGGGACGCCCTGCATCAGCACGTTCATAACCATTTTCCGCAGCCCTTCAAACGAGATCTGGTACCGCCCGGCAATCGCCTCGATGTAATTCTCCCGCTCGATCTCCAGCTCAAACTCCGCGATCTTCGCCGCGACCGCCTGGAAAAAGCGCGTTTTGCCGTCCGGATCTTTCATGTCATAGGATTTCTGCAGTACGGAGACCTCAAACAGAAAGCTGTTCTCCGCGCGGTCGATCCGCTCCTGAAACGCCTCCGTGCCGAGCGCCTTGATAAACTCATCCGGATCCTTGTACGGCTCCATATGCAGCACCTTCGTCGAGATCCCTGCCTCCTTCAGAAGGGGAATCGCCCGCAGCGCCGCCCGAACGCCCGCGTCGTCGCTGTCGTAGGTCAGAATGACCTCATTCGTGTATCGCTTCAGGAGCATCGCGTGCTGGCTGGTGAGCGCCGTGCCCAGGGAAGCCACCGCATTCGTAAACCCGGCCTGATGCATGGAGATCACGTCCATATAGCCCTCGCAGACCAGCATATAGCGCTTCTTCGCGGTTCTCGCGTAATTCAGCCCGTAGAGATTGCGGCCCTTGTCAAAGATCACGGTCTCCGGAGAATTCAGGTACTTCGGCTTGCCGTCTCCCATCACGCGCCCGCCGAAGCCAATCACTTTGTTGTTGACATCCATGATCGGAAACATGACGCGGTTCCAGAATTTATCGTACATGCCCTGTCTCTCATTGACCTGCATCAGGCCGGACTCCCGGAGAAGCTGGTCGGAAATTTTCTTTCCTTTCAGATATCTGTACAGCGCGTCGCTGTACTGCCCGGCATAGCCGAGCCCGAAGCGCCGGATCGTCTCATCGCTCAGACCCCGGTCTGTCAGATATTTAAGCGCGCGCTCCCCCTGCGGTGAGCGCAGCATATAATAAAAATATTTCGCCGCCATCTTGTTGATCTCGCGCACGCTCTCCTTCAGGTCTTTCTGACGCCTGGCTTCCTCAGAATATTCCTGCTCCGGAAGGGGAATTCCGGCGCGGTCCGCGAGCATCTTCAGCGCCTCCTGAAAGGTAAAATTCTCATACTCCATAATAAAGGTCAGCACGTTTCCGCCCGCTCCGCAGCCGAAGCAGTAATAAAGCTGCCTGCCCGGACTGACAGAAAACGAAGGCGAACGCTCGCTGTGGAACGGGCAGAGCCCCATGTAGGAAGATCCCTGCCGCTTCAGCTTTACGTAGCCTGAGATCACGTCCACAATATCATTTCTCGATCGTACTTCCTCAATCACATCATCTGAATAATACATACGTCCACCCTTGTAATGGCATCCCCGGACTCAGCGAAAGCCTGTCCTCATGCTTCTACGCATCCTGAAATTTATCGATCGCCGAGAATCCCCACGCTTTCGGGACAAAGAGCTCCTTATAAACATGGATCGCATAGGAATCCGTCATGCCGGCGATATAGTCGCAGACCACCCGCTCCTTCGCCTCTCCCTTCGCATCCATCAGGTACCGGTACTCCTCCGGAAGCCTGTCCGGGTGCGCCGTATAAAAGCGGTAAAGCTCCTGCAGCATCCGCACGGCCTTTTCCTCCTCGCCTTTTGCCTTGCTGTTCCAGTACACATGCTGAAACATGAACGCGCGCAGATATTTCATCGCGGACTCCATCCGCTCGGACATGACGATCCTGCTCTGCCCCTCGCTGTTGTGCACGACATCGTGGATCAGCGTATTCAGGCGCTTGCGCGTCGTATCCCCCATGATCTGGCGGCTCTCCCTTGGGATGTCTGACTCGCTCAGGATCCCTGCGCGCTCCGCGTCGTCAATGTCATGGTTGATATAGGCGATCTTGTCACAGTATCGCACGATCTGCCCTTCCAGCGTCGCGGGCATCCCCAGGGTGCGGTGATTGCGGATCCCGTCGCGCACCTCCCAGGTCAGGTTCAGTCCTTCCCCCTTCTTCTCCAGAAGCTCCACAACCCTGACGCTCTGTTCATAATGCGCGAAGCCAAACGGGCAAACCTCGTTCAGCGCACGCTCCCCTGCGTGTCCAAACGGCGTATGCCCCAGATCATGTCCCAGCGCGATCGCGTCCGCCAGATCCTCATTCAGCCGCAGCGCCTTCGCGATCGTCCGCGAGAGCTGCGATACCTCCAGCGTGTGCGTCAGTCTGGTCCGGTAATGATCCCCCTCCGGGATCAGGAACACCTGCGTCTTTTGCTTCAGCCGCCGGAACGACTTGCTGTGCAGGATCCGGTCGCGGTCGCGCTGATACACCGTCCGGATATCGCAGGGCTCCTCCTCCCTGTCGCGCCCCCTCGTGTTCCTGCTGAACGCGGCGTGCGGGCTGAAGATCTGAAATTCCTGCTCCTCCATCTTTTCTCGAATCGTCATATCCCCCTCACCTCTTTTATTATTATATTCTAAATGGGAGGTATTTTTCCATATTTTTTCATTATTTTTTTGATTTTATCATAATTTTATTATTTTACCCCAAAATCCGCACCGTTTTACCGCATCCGCACTCAGAAAAACAGCTGCCGGGATCCTTCCTGTCTGTCAGGCAGAAGGGAGCTGCCCGTCCGTCAGGTATGTCTCCACCGAATACCTCTCCCCGTCCGATGTGATCATCACCGCCCCGCTCCGCATCGTCTGCAGGATCCGGCACCCGGCATTGCGGAGGCGTTCCACCGTCTCGGGCGCCGGATGCCCGTAGGAATTGTTTTCTCCGCAGGAGATCACGGCAATCTGCGGGGAGACCTGTGTCAGGAATCCTTCCAAGGAGGCGTTTTTTGACCCATGATGACCGACTTTCAGGACGTCCGCCGACAGATCCTCCTCTGAATCCGCCAGGCGCCGCTCTCCCGCTCCCTCCAGATCCCCTGTAAACAGCATGCAAAATTCCCCGTACCGCAGCATGAGAACCATGGAATCCTCATTGCGCTCCCCGGTCAGGGATGCTGCATCCGGGGCAAGACAGGCGATACTCCAGCCCTTTTCCTCCCGCGCCGCACGCTCTCCGATCCGATCTCCGGCCTCCATCCGCAGCACCCTTATTCCTTTCTCTCTCGCCAGCTTATGTAATTCTCCGAAATCTTCCGGATCCGCGGTCGGCGGGAGCACAAGATTTTTCAGCGTGACGCCGTGTACGTTCTCCCCCGCAAAGCCCGGCTCGTACTCTCGCAGATATTCTTCGATCCCATTGATATGATCCTCGTCCGCGTGCGAGAGGAAAATATAGTCCAGCGTGCGGACGCCATAATATTTTGCAGTCTGACCGATCCGGTATGTCCACACCTCAGACTCTGAGCTGCTTCCTCCGTCCACCAGGCAGGAAACGCCGCCAGGCAGACGAAGCAGAGCCGCGTCCCCCTGCCCGACGTCAAGACAGGTAATTTCAAGTCTGTCCGTATCCGGAGCGCTCATCAGACTGACGCAGGCCGCGCTGCAGCCTGTCCACAGCAGGCACAGAGCTGCCGTCCTGCAAAACTGTCCGCTCCTGCCGTCTCTGTTGCATCTGCTCTCCCTGCGCTTCCATCGCCCCGGCCGGCGTACCCTTCCATTGTGCGACTCCGCCTTCTGCACCCTGCTCTCCCCGCGCTTCCATCGCCTCAGCCGGCACATTCCTCCATCACGCAACGCCGTATCCTGTCCTTTCCCACGCTTTGTCCCGGCGTCCGCCAGACGATACGAGACCATCCCAACCGCAAGCAGGATCCCATAGTACAGCGCGATCCGCCAGACAGCCGGGCGCCCTGCGACCCACACGGACATCGGCAGCCCTTCCTTGAGCCTGCAGAGCAGTTCAAACAGACCCAGAAGGTAATGAACAGGGGCGGCGCAGAAAACCCCCGCGGGCACACAGAACAGTCCGATCACTCCGGCCGCCAGTCCGCAGGCCATGAGCACCGTCATCAGAGGAACGACCGCAAGATTAATCAGAACGCTCCACGGCACTGCCTGATAGAAAAAGTAAAGGGTGACCGGCAGCGTCCCCAGCCAGATCGCAAAACCGGGAAGAAGTGTTCTGAGAAAACTCCTCTCCAGACGGGGAAGCATCGTCCCAAGAAAGCTCCTCTCCAGACAGGGGAGCAGCAGCGCGATCGTCAGAACCGCCGTGAAGGAAAGCAGAAATGAGGACTGCGTCAGGTTTCCGGCGTCTGCAAGGAGCAGCAGCATCGCCGAGGCCGCTGCCGCCGTAAGCATATCATACTTCCTTCCCAGAAACTGCGCGCCCAGCCAGAACGCAAACATGATCAGAGCGCGCACGGCGGAGACTCCGGCTCCGGACATCAGCACATAGAGCGCGACAGCCGCGCCTGACCCCGCGCAGGACACTCCGAAGCCTGCGCCCAGTCTGCGAAGAAGCCGATACAGACACATCCCGATCAGCGAAATGTGCAGTCCGGAGATCGCCAGAATGTGCGCGATGCCGCCTTCCCGGTAGAATTCCTTCCACTCCTGCGTGAGCAGATCCCTCTCCCCAAGGCAGATTGCCTCCGTCACATGAGCCTGCTCTTCATCCAGGATCGCCTCCAGGGATCTGCCGAGCCTGCGCCGCAGGGTGTACAGCGCCCTGGCAAGGCTCATCCGCCCCGGACGCAGCTTAAGGATCTGCGCGTCGCCAAGCATGCAGACCGAATTCTGCGCAAAATAATAGGCCTGCGCGTCAAACTGCCCGGGGTTCGTGGCCGGCTTGCGGAAAATGGCTTTCCCTGAAGCCAGAATCTCGTCCCCCGGCAAAAGCTCCGTATCTTCTGTTGTGATCGTCACGTTCAAATCTGGAAGTAAAGATTGTTCCGAATTGTCGTTTCTCTGAATGGTAAGATGATCCACTGACAGGCGTATGCCTGAAGATACTGCACTGCACTTCGCCACGGTTCCCGCGAGGGTAAGCCTGCCCCCGTCCCCTGCCTCTTCCCGAAGCAGCGCGGCGCCCTCCCGCGGCGGCCCGTCCCTGTCCGGATGAACTGCCGCACCCCATGTGAGCGAGAGCGCGGCGAGTGCTGCGCAAAAAACTGCGAATGGTCTTTTCACCTGATCTCCTCTGCTGCTCCTCCAGCGGCGCGGATCCACCGCTTCCGCGGCAGCCCGCCTCTTCCGCTACTCGGTCTACTCCCCGGTCTGCATTTCCCTTGTCTCGATAAAATCGCGGTTCATCACAAAGACTTGTCCAAGGTCTACCTCCCCTCGGAATTTTCCGTCCTCATTTTCTTCAATCTCAAAGCGCACGCCCGTGATATCATCGCAGGTCGCGCAGATCGAGTCGACGATCGCGTACAGGGCCGTCTCCGGATCCGGTGAATGCTCCGCCGGCTGCTGGTTCGCCGCCGCGTTGAACGTAATCATGCAGGTTCCGTTCTGGATATACAGATTCTGAATTCTGACGTCTCCCGCAAAAATCGGATAAAGCCCTTTTTCTTCAGGACCTTTGATCAGCTGCTCCACCACAACGCGCTCAAGCACCATGTTGCTGGAATAATGCAGATTCCTCATTTCCTTCGCGAGCCCGGTGCCCTCTTCATTGGAAAAATACAGTTCCAGCGTCGCGTACTGGTAGGAATTGATGCCGCCCTCCTTTGTGTCGATAAATGAATTGGCATCCATCGCCGGCACCGGTTCTCCCTCGAGATCCTTAAGCTGTTCCTTCTCGACAGTGATCATCACCTTCGTCACGCCCGGCACCTGGGAAAATGTCTTGACGACCGCGGCTCTCAGAAGCACCTCCTGCGTGTTGCTCAGACCGTAATACTCATTCGAGAAGTCGATGCGCAGCGCGTCGATGCCCCTCTCATATCCGTTAAAGACCACGTCCTTCGGAACCACACTCAGGTACCCCACCGGAGGCGTCACAAGCTGCTCCCACAGCTCATCCATCATTTCCTCAAATGTCTGCGCGTTCGGGCTGTAGCTCTGCTCAAGCAGTCTCGTCCCGGTCGCGTTGACATAATAGACTGTATAACTGTTTTCTTCTTTCTGCTTCCTGCCTCCGCACCCGCCGGACAGGGCGATCACCGCAAGCAAAAGCAGGCACAGACCCAACGTTCTCTTTTTGTTCACAAGACCCCTCCTGTCCGCAATATCAGGGCACATACTTCAGCGGGATGCGCACGGTAAAGGTCGTGCCCTCCCCTTCTTCGCTGTAGACCTTGATCGCCCCGTGATGCATCAGCACCGCGCTCCTCGTGATGGCAAGCCCGAGCCCCGTGCCGCCGATCTCGCGCGAGTGCGATTTATCCACACGATAGAAACGCTCAAAGATATTTTCCTGATCCTCCTGCGGGATGCCGATACCGGAATCCTCGACCTTCACATAAAAATATTTGTTGTCTACGTTGAGCGAGATATGAACCCAGCCGTCCTCCTTGTTGTACTTGATCCCGTTCTCGATCAGATTCGAAAACGCAAGGCTGAGCTTCGTCTCGTCCACCTCCGCCACAACCGGCTTGAAGCTCTCCAGGACGAGATCGATCCCCTTTGCTGCCGCGATCGGGCGAAGCCGCTTCAGGAGCATCTCAATCAGATGATTGATGCTCGTCTCCTGAATACTGATATCTGACGAGCGCTTATCCATCTTGACCAGCGAGAGCAGATCCGAGATAATCTTGTTCTCACGGTCGATCTCCTCCGCGATATCGGTCATGAATTCCCTGTACAGTTCGTTCGGCACCTCGTCCTGCGCCAACAGGGAATCCGCGAGCACCTTCATCGACGTGATCGGCGTTTTCAGCTCATGCGAAACGTTTGACACAAATTCCTGTCTGGAATCCTCCTGCACCTTCAGACGGTGCAGCATCTGATTGTACGCGTCAGCGAGCAGCTTCGTCTCCGTATAATCCGGGATCGAGATCTCCTGCTCCGACACATCGCCCTGCACGCCCTCCAGGGAACGCGTGATCTTGCCGAACGGCTTCGTCAACACGCGCGCCACATAGTAAGCGGCAACAAAAATGAGAAGGGTAAGCACGATCTGAAGGATCAGAACCGTGTTGCCCAGAGCTTCCTTCCCGTCCTTGACGTCCTGCGTCGTCACGCTGACGATCATGATCCCCTCGATCTGCCCGCTCTCCTGATTCTTCACCGGGAGCGTAAGCTCAAGGAATTCGTCATCCGGATTGTAATTTGTGGAATCCGTGCCGTGAAAACACTGCAGCACTTCCTCTGAGATAATGACCTTGTCCTCATCGATCTCATATGTATCTCTGACGATGCGGAAATTTTCGTTGACAATGATCACCCGGCCGTTGTAAATCTTGGCGAGCTGGGTGAGCTGCCGGTCCACCTGCTTGTTATCGACATTGCGAATATAGCCGGAGCTTCCGACCTGATCGACGATCTGCTGACACTGGTTCTGGATCAGCGTGCTCTTCTGCTGCGCCCCCTGATCCTCGTAGTTATCAAGGATCAGGTTCTTCATCAGAAAGATCGGCACCAATCCGACCAGAAGTACGATCACAAAGATGCGCGCCCGCAGGCTCTTGAGATATTTGAATACCGTATCCTTAATGCTGGAAATAATAACCCACTCCCCACTTCGTATGTACATACTTCGGCTCGCTCGGGTTTGCCTCGATCTTCTCGCGCAGTCTCCGAATGTGTACGTCCACAGTCCTGACATCGCCCGGATACTCATATCCCCACACGATGTTCAGCAGGTTTTCCCTGCTGTATACCTTGTTCGGATTGAAGACGAGCAGCTCGAGCACATCGAATTCCTTCGCCGTGAGGTTGACCTCCTTGCCGGCGATACTGACCCTGCGGCCCTCGCAGTCGATCGTCAGATCCCCAACCTCGACGATCTTGCCCTTCGGCTCGGCCGCCGCCTTCTGGGACGTCCTGCGGATGATCGCCTTCAGCCGCGCCTTGACTTCCAGAATATTGAACGGCTTCGTAATGTAGTCATCCGCGCCATACTCCAGACCCAGGATCTTATCCATATCCTCGCCCTTCGCAGTGAGCATGACAATCGGCACATCAGAAAACTCCCTGATCTGCTGGCAGACCTCCAGACCGTCCAGCTTCGGAAGCATCAGATCCAGAAGGATAATGTCATACTCCTTCTCCTTCGCCATGCGCACGGCCTCTTCGCCGTCATACGCGCAGTCCACTTCCATGTCATCCTGCTCAAGGCTGAAACGGATCCCCTTTACGATCAGCTTCTCATCGTCTACTACCAATACTTTCTTAGCCATGCTCTCTCTCCTTTATTACACAGTGATCCTGTCCCTGATTTTCGCAAATACACCGGCCTTGATCCCTGAGATATTCTGAATCTCCTCAATCGAGCCAAACGCTCCATGCTCCTCGCGGTACTGCAGGATCGCATCCGCCTTCGCATCCCCAATGCCCGGAAGCGTCTTCAGCTGCTCCCGGTCCGCCGTATTCAGATTCACTTTCCGGCTGTCCGGATCCGGGTCGTCCTTGTTTTCTTCCCCGGCTGTTCCGGATCCCGCGGTCATTCCGGCGGCTCCGGCGACGCCGGTTCCTGGCTCTCCTCCGACCCAGACATTTTCCTCCCACAAAACCGTGCTGTCCGACTGTCCCTCCGCCTGCATACTCTCGACGATCGCACGCGTCTCCTCCTGCGTGTACACATAGAGACGCTGTCCGTCCAACAGACGCTCCGCCTGATTCAGCCAGCCGCGGTCCGCGTCCTGCGCGAACCCTCCTGCAAGCTCAATCGCCTCAAAAACACGCGTCCCCTCGCGGATCGGGTACACTCCCGGCCGAGCCACCGCGCCGCAGACATAGACGTATCCTCCGGCTTCCGACTCCGTTTCCTCCGCCACGGTCTTTGTATCTGCCGCCTCTGCTGAGCCTGAATCCTCCGCTCCTGAAACCGGCACGGATAATTCCGCTTCCTCTGTGCCGGGATCCGGCAGCCCCTGCGTCTCCTCCTCACGCACCCCAGCCGTATAGACCACAGCGCGCCCGGAGCATCCGCTCAGCCCGGTATTCAGGCAAAATATCAACACAAATAGCAGGGAAAGTCTCCATCCCCGAAATGGATATTTCATATTTTCCGACGGCAGCCGCCACCGGTTTCCCTTATACAGCTACATTTTAACTAAAAAGTAAAAATTTTGCAATACATTTTTATCATTATTTCTGCTCACGCATTATTTCTGCTCATTTCTCCCACTTGAACAGAATGATCCCTGCCACCGCGATCAGCATCCCGAGCAGCTTGCGCCACTCAAACGGCTGTTTCTCGACCTGAAAGAAGCCGAACAGTTCGATCACATAGGCGACGGCCAGCTGGGAGACCACGATCAGCATGGCCGCGCGCGCAGGTCCCAGATCATCCATCGCCTTCACGACCGTGACCGTGATAAACGCGCCGAGCACACCAGAAAAAAGCATGTATTTGTGCTCTACATCCGCAAGCGACATCAGGTTCGTACGATCCGTGAACAGCCAGGCTGCCAGACAGACCAGCAGTGCCGTGAACTGTACAAAAGCAGACGACACCCAAAGGCTCGTCTGCTTTGTCACTTCGGTATTAAACACGCCCTGTACGCTCATCAGCGCGCCGGACAAAAGCGCCGTCAGAATTCCCCACATATACATTCTCCTTTTCACGACAATCCGCTCCTGTCTGCGATACAGCGCGGATACACTGCCAGAAGCACAGTCCCGGATCGTGCAGATACTTTTATGATTTCAGGTAGAGTATATGTGGTTTTCAGGATTTTATACTATTTATCCGCTTTATTCCGCCGCCAGCTCCGCAGCCGTCAGCTCAGACTCTGTTTCCGACTCGGCCCCCTCCGGCTCCGGAAGCGTCTTCGGCTTCTCCATCTCCGGCAGCGAACCCGGATCCGGCTGTTCCACAAGCACTGCCTGCACCAGAAAACGATGCTCCGGATCGTTCTGATAGCAGGTAGACAAAGTCAGAATATGGCTGTCCGCCGTGACCTTGTCAAAAAGCCTGCGGTCAAAGGTCTGCACGTCCTCGCAGCGCGCCTCCACCTTGTCCAGATACTCCTGCCGGTCTTTGCGGGAGCGCGTGTTCACACCGCCGAGCTGATGCATATTGTCCGACACATAGGCGGCAAAGATCCAGTATTCCAGCGTCCGGTCAGGCAGATAAATATAGATCACGTTGTGGTTCCAGAGGGTCTCCAGATCCGCCAGCTCCGACAGCCATCCGAACATTGTGTCGTCCTTCATGTTGTGCCCGTAAAGAATCGTGTGAAAGTCGGAAAAATCCTTTTCGTTATAGCGCTGCGTATAGATCGAGCCGTAGATGTCCTCGTTCCCCTCAATGTCATGCGTCAGATAAAAATCCTCCGCGCCCAGACTCTGCAGCACCGGATAGCTGATCACCGTCCCCGGGATCTGGATCCACGCGTAAATGTCCGTGTTGATCTCCCACAAGCCCTCGAAGTCGATCGGGGACTCGGTCTCCGTTTCTGACTCTGACTCAGGCTCCGTCTCAGATTCGGAAACCGTCTCAGGCTTTACATCCGCCCCGGTCTCCTCATTGTCAGAAGTGTCTGTCTCCGAACCGCCCGCCTCTCTCTCAGCAGCCTCCGGCTCCGTCATGGTCTCCGACGCCGAGGTCGTTTCCGGCGTGACATCCTGTATTCCCTCCAGCATGCCGCCGTCTGCAGCCTCCTCCACATCCACCTCCATCGAGCGGGAACCTGCCACAACGTCTACGCTCTCAACGGAGACCGCGTCCACGTTGAACGCCGCGCCCGCCAGGCAGCAGACAGCCAGCAGACAGGCGATTTCCCTTTTCGGTAGTTTCCTTCCAGTCATTGTGTTCCTCCGTTACATACCCTGCATCGCCGCAAAACCTTTCCGGCGGCGCCGGCAAGGTGCCGTGCAGCCGTTACAGCTTAAAAAGCGTGCTCAGAATGCCTCTGCCGAGCGATGCTCCTACGTTGCCTCCCAGCCGTTTGCCAAACGAGCCGGCAACCGAATGGCCGACCTGATTGCCGAGCTCACGTCCGAGAGTTCCGATCGCGCTGCTGGCCACCTTCTTCACCTCGGATTTCATCTGTCTCTCGCGCTTTTCCGCCTCTTTCTCAAGCGCCTTCTGCTGCGCTTCGAGCTCCTTCTGACGCTTTTTCTCCTCGGCCTCGAGCTCCTTCTGACGACGCTTCTCCTCCGCCTCGAGCTCCTTCTGGCGCTGCTTTTCCTCCGCGGCCTCCTCCTTCAGACGCTGCTTCTGCGCGGCGGCCTCCTCTTTCTGCCTCTGCTTCTCCGCCTCGGCTTCTTCTTTCTGCCGCTGCGCTTCCTCCGCAGCCTGCTGCGCCGCCTCGGCGTCCGCCAGAGACTTCCTCTGCAGAAACTCATACGCGGAATCGCGGTCCTGCGCCTCCGCGTAGCGCGTGTACAGCAGACTGCCCTTGATCTGCGCGTCGCGGACCGCATCGTCGAGCGCGCCCATCCGGCTCTGCGGCGGAAGGATCGTACAGCGCTTCACGACCGTCGGAACGCCGTCCTCGTCAAGCACAGAGACGAGCGCTTCACCCGTGCCGAGCGCGAGCAGCGTCTCATAGGTATCAAACTCCGGATTCTCACGGAACGACTGCGCGGCCGCCTTCGCGCCCTTCTGCTCCGCCGGCGTGTACGCGTGCAGCGCGTGCTGCACCTTATTGCCGAGCTGTCCCAGCACGCCGTCCGGGATATCGGACGGATTCTGCGTGACAAAATAGATGCCGACGCCCTTCGAGCGGATCAGCTTCACGACCTGCTCGATCTTGCCGAGCAGCGCCTTGGATGCGTCGTCAAACAGCAGATGCGCCTCGTCAAAGAAGAAGATCATCTTGGGCTTCTCCGGATCGCCCACCTCCGGCAGCGATTCAAACAGCTCGGACATCATCCAGAGCAGGAACGTCGCGTACATCGTCGGGTACTGGATCAGCTCGCGGCAGTCAAGCACCTGGATCGTCCCTCTGCCGGTGTTATCCGTGCAGAGCCAGTCGCCGATGTTCAGCGCGGGCTCGCCGAAGAACAGATCGCC
>CANQIW010000026.1 GCA_947624055.1 uncultured Lachnospiraceae bacterium | reverse complement strand
GATCCGCTGTTTGCGCGGACGGATCCCTCATGCCGTTACATGAAGGAGATCCACGAGATGGCGGTGAGCGGGCATTCTCTGCACAGCGCGATGAGCACGCAGATGCCGATGCCGGGCTGGGATGATATCCTGCTCCTCGGCGCGCAGCTGAATCCGCCGCCGCTTGACGACGGGGAAGAGGTGGATACGACGACCGTGATCGGCAAACATGCGAGGAAGCCGATGGCGCTGGAGAGCCCGGTCTATATCTCGCACATGTCGTTCGGAGCGCTCTCGAGGGAGGCGAAGATATCGCTGGCAAAGGGCAGCGCGATGGCGAAGACGGCGATGTGCAGCGGTGAGGGCGGCATTCTCCCCGAGGAGAAGGCGGCGGCTTACAGATACATTTTTGAGTATGTTCCGAACCGTTACAGCGTGACGCCGGAGAATCTTCAGACCTCGGACGCGATCGAGATCAAGATCGGGCAGGGCACGAAGCCCGGCATGGGCGGTCATCTTCCGGGCGACAAGGTGACGAAGGAGATCGCAGAGATCCGTGGCAAGGAGATGGGCAAGGATGTGCAGAGCCCGTCCAAATTCCCGGATATCAACACAAGGGATGACCTGAAGGAACTGGTCTACATGCTGCGCGAGGCGTCCGGCGGGCGTCCGGTCGGCGTTAAGATCGCGGCGGGCCGCATCGAGAAGGATCTGGAGTTCTGCGTTTACGCGGAGCCGGATTTCATCACGATCGACGGGCGCGGCGGGGCGACCGGCTCCAGCCCGTTCTTCCTGCGCGAGTCCACGAGCGTTCCGACGGTCTATGCGCTCTATCGGGCGAGAAAATATCTGGATTCTGTCGGCTCGGATATCGACCTCGTCATCACGGGTGGTCTGAGGGTCTCCTCGGATTTCGCGAAGGCGATCGCGATGGGCGCGGATGCGGTGGCAGTGGCGTCGGCTCCGCTGATCGCGGCGGCGTGCCAGCAGTACCGCATCTGCGGCTCCGGTATGTGTCCGGCGGGGATCGCGACGCAGGATCCGGCGCTTCGGGCGCGTGTCAAGGTGGACGCGGCGGCGCAGCGCGTGGCAAACTACCTCAACGTGTCGCTTGAAGAGCTGAAGACTTTTGCGCGTATCACAGGGCACAGGAAGCTGCACGATCTGTGTGTGGACGATCTGGTTACGATCAGCAGTGAAATTTCGGAGCACACGAACATTCCGCACGCGTGAGAAAAGAGAGGACTTGAAGGAGATTTATCAACAAAAATATTTGTGATGCTATGCCGGCGGCGACACAGAGATATCTGTGCCGCCGTTATTAAGGAAAAACATTTCCCGGGTTTACGGAGGATCCGGCCGAAGATCCGGTCAGACGGTTCATCAGGTCATCGAAAGAGCTGGTGTCCGGCTGGCCGGTATTATTTTGTGCCGGAGTGGTGTCGGTATCGCTTTGCGGCAGAGTGTCACCGGTATCGCTTTGCGCCGGAATATTGTCAGTATTGCTTTGCGGCAGGGTGTCACCGGTTTCGCTTTGCGGAAGGATATCGGAGGGCGGGGCGGTCTCGGGGTCGTCCGCAAGCTTTGGGTTCTTTTCCGGGGAAATATCGTCCGCGGATTCCGATTCAACACTTGATCCCGATTCCGTCGTCGACTCCGATTCAACCTTTGATTCTGATTTCGATATTGACGACGACTCCGATTCGGATGCCGACTCTGATCCGGATTCGCTCTCGGACTTTGCCTTCTTTTTAAGTCTGCCTAGCAGATCAGAGTAGATCGTCTTCTTTTCGGTTTCCGGCGCAGGTTTATGCAGAGTACACTTTTTCTGCGGTTCGGTGCCGGCGGCAAAATACTCCACATAAGTCTCCTTGCATCCGCCGGACACGGCGGGAAGGTGGGACTCGCGGCACAGTGTCACCGGTTCGACGGTCTTCGGGATCGGAAAATCGGAGGTCGCGATCCCGTTGTGGACGCGGTTCATGACGGCGGACCAGAGGATTCTGTTGTATGTGTGATATGTGGATTCGAGCGGCAGGTCGCGGTTGTTGTCATAGCCGCCCCAGATGCAGCAGGTGTAGAACGGCGTGTAGCCGACGAACCAGATATCCTTGTAATTGGAGGTGGTTCCGGTCTTGCCGGCGACGGGCTGCATTCCCGCCTCGATTGTGCCGTAGGCCGTGCCGTCGGGCGCGTTGACGACGTCTTTCATCGCGTCGGTCAGAAGAAACGCGGTGCTCTCGGACAGAACGCGGGTATTGTCTTTTTGCGTTTCGCCGTCGGCAAGTCGGGCTGAGGACATTTCATTCTGGCCTTCGTCTGTGTCGATTGTCCAGTCGATCAGGACATTTCCCTGCCGGTCCAGGATTTTTGTGAAGAATTTCGGCGTGCGGTACACGCCCTGGTTCGCGATCGCGGCGTAGGCGGAACAGAGCTCCAGATTTGTGACGCCCTGTGTGATCCCGCCGAGCGCGAGCGGCTGCACGATGTCCGAGGCGTGATCGCCGTCTGCAGAGGTATAGGATTCCTGCAGGGTCGTGATGCCGAGCTTACGCGCGTACTCGTAGCCGACGCGCGGGGAGATCTCGGTGATGCATTTCACCGCGATGACATTGATCGAGCGCGTGATTGCCTCGCGTATAGTCGCCGTGCCGGAGTAATCCGTGAGATCCCAATTGCTGACGGGCGTGCCGTCCTTGTATTTGTAGTGCTCGTTCTTGTATAGTGTGGCGAGCGTCTTGCCGAATGCGTCAATCGCGGGGGCGTAGGCGGTCAGGATCTTGAAGGTCGAGCCGGGCTGGCGGGTTGTCTCGGTCGCCCGGTTCAGCGTGAGGCTGGCGGTCTTCTCGCCGCGGCCGCCGACGAGGGCGCGCACAAGTCCGGTCGACTGATCCATGAGCACGAGGGAGGCCTGCGGCTGTGGTGAGAGCGTGAGGCGCTCGCCTAATACCGTCGCGCTGCTGTTCCCGGAATTCTCGCTGGAATCGTCTTCGCGGGCATTTGCCGCGGTCGTTTCCAACACATGCTCCCGGAACGCGTCGGCGTAATCCTGCGCTTCGTTTTTGGCGGCGCAGAGCAGGTCGAACGAACTGCCAAAATTTTCCCGGACATAGCTGCGGAGAGCTTCCGAGCCGTAATTTGTAATCTGGCCGTCCGCGCCGGAAATGCTCAGGGCATAGTCGACGCCGAACTCAGTGCCCTCCGGGAAATTTGCGGGATTTGAAAATTCCTCGTCGCAGATCTGCTGAAGCGCGGCGTCCTGTGCGGAGAAAATGCGCAGACCCCCGCTGTACACCGCGCGGTAAGCCCGCTCGGCAGAGTATCCCTTTTCTTCGGTCAGTGCGTCGATCGCCTGCTCGATCAGCGCGTCCTCGTAGTAGGAGTAGATGTCTGAGTTCTCATAGACAGCGTCAAATTCCTGTACGCGGGCATACACATCGTCGGACAGCGCATCCTCGCGTTCTGATCCGGACAGGTAGCCCTGTTCGTTCATATAGCGGAGAACGACGGCTCTGCGCGCCTTATTTTCCTCCGGATTTGTGATCGGGTTGTAGCGGCTGGGATTCTGCGGGATCGCGGCGAGAACCGCGGACTCTGAGACGGTCAGCTCAGACACGTCCTTGCCGAAATAGCGTCTGGCGGCTGCCTGTACGCCGTAGCATCCGGCGCCGAGGTTGATCGTATTCAGATAGTCTTCGAGGATCTCATCTTTGGAGATCCGTTTTTCGAGCTGCAGCGCGAGATATTGTTCCTGCACCTTTCGGCGGAAGCGCTCGGAGAAGGAGTTTTCTTGCGTCCAGTCGGTAAATACGCTGTTTTTGATGAGCTGCTGCGTGATCGTGCTGGCGCCCTCTGAGAAGGAGCCGTGGGCGATTCCGCTCAGAAAGGCGCGCACGATGCCGTGGAGGTCGATGCCGCCGTGTTCGTAGAAACGCTCGTCCTCAATCGCGATCATTGCCTTCTGCAGGGAATCCGGAATCTCGTCGAGCGTGACGATGTCCCGGTTCGAGTCGGCAAACGAGAGCTTGCGCAGAGGCTTGCCGTCCTGGTCGCAGATGTAGGTAGCGGATTCTGTCGGAGAGACGCTGATCATGTCAATGTCCGGGGCAGTCGCGACAAGGCGCCAGACCAGACCGAGAAACGCAAACAGAAAAACAGCCGCGGCTGTTCCGATCCCTGCCAGAATCCGCTTCCACGGGAGCCTGCGGATCATCTGCGGAATGCGCGCCCACGGAAAACGGCGGATCGCCAGCAGCATTTCGGACAAACGATATCTCAAAGTCTTTTTGCCGGACGCCTGTCTGCCGGACGAATAATTCTCCTCATCGGGCATATGTCTGTTCTCCATAATCATCTGCTCCTTTTGGCAAAATAAAATTCAATACAGAAAATTATTCCACTTAAAGGGACGATTTATACGTCCGCTTGTTCTTATTTGCACAATCTGAGTGTATCTGATCGCGCCGGTACGCCAGCCTTGCATCGTGTTCGGAGATAGTATATAATGGGGACTGTAAAACGACCGTGCCATCAAGTGTATGTGTGGGTGCCATTTTGGAACGGAATGAATTCTGTACTGTCCGGCGCAGTCCGGGCGGGGAAATGGAGGTCTGTTATGAGGAAAAAACTGTTGGGAAAAGAATTTGCGGCGGTGCTCTGCGCGGCCGGACTCTGCGTGTCTTCGGGCACGGCGCTGGCGAAGGAGGGCGTCAGCCTGCCGCTCGACGAGGCGGGCGCGGAGACGATCGCGCTGGCGGATGCAGGCGCGGCGGAAGCTGATGTGAAGCGGCTGCGCACGGTGCGGGAGCGCGAGGACGGAGAGGACGTCGTCGAGGTGGAATTTTCCTATGGGGATAACAGTTATGAATACATGCTTCGGGAATCCGACGGCATGATCCTGGAGTGGAGCATTGAAGGACGTGCGGTCGAAGAAGCCGTGGCGGAGCTGACGCTGACGGGCGATGGAGCGGCTTTGGCAGGCGGAGCTTCGGCGGGCGCGCAGGGGAGCGACACGGCCGCTGAGGCGCAGACAGGGCAGGAAGTCTCCGAGGAAGCGCAGACAGATGTCGATTCGCCGGATGGAAATACGTCCGGAGATAAAGCGCCTGGCGACAGCGCGGCAGCTGGGGATGCGTCTGTCATCAGGATCACGGCCGACGGCACGGAGCTGATCGGTTATGAGGAGGCGGTGCGGATCGCGCTGGACGATTCCGGCATTGCTGAGGCGGACGCGGAGCTGGCCAAGGTCAAGTTTGAGTACGACGGGCGTTTCTATGACTATGAGCTGGAGCTGCGCGAGGGCCGTGCGGAGTACGAGTACAAGATCGACGCGCAGACCGGCGAGATCGTCGAAGTCGAGAGAGACTGACCGGGACAGCAGGGTTGAGATCATTGAGAGGTATCTATGAAAATTGTCTATAAAGGCGGCGAAGGCGAGATCGTTGAGAAGAAATCCCGCTTTATCGCCACGGTGCAGCCGGTGAACAGCGAGGAAGAGGCGCTGGAGTTTGTCACCGCAATGAAAAAGAAATACTGGAACGCGACGCACAACTGCTCCGCGTTCGTCGTGGGGGAACACTATGAGATCCAGCGCTGCAGCGACGATGGGGAGCCGCAGGGGACGGCCGGCCGCCCGATGCTGGATGTGCTGCTCGGCGAGGAAATCCACAACGCGGCGGTCGTGGTCACGCGGTATTTCGGCGGCACACTGCTCGGGACGGGCGGCCTCGTGCGCGCTTACTCGAAGGCGGCGCAGGAGGGACTGCGCGGCAGCGCAGTGATCGATAAGCGGGAAGGTGTGCTGCTCTCCATCCGCACGGATTACAACGGGATCGGCAAGATCCAGTATCTTCTGGGTCAGCGGGGACTTTCCATCGTCGATTCGGAATATACTGACAGTGTGGCCGTGCAGACGCTGGTTCCGCAGGAGCAGCTGCAGGAGCTGCGCGACGCGGTCACGGAGGCGACGAGCGGCAGGGCGGAATTCACGTCGGAGGAGCCGGTGTGCTTCGCGTTTCTGGATGGGGAGCCGATACTCTTCAGGTAAGCAATAACCGTGCCGGGCGGAGGCGCTTGCCGCATGGTAAGGCAATGCCGGGCACAGTGACAAAGCGTACTATGGCGGGCAAACACAGATTGGTGAGCCTGTTCACAAGGGTCTGTATTTCAGCGGCGGATGACAGAGTGAATACCAGCGGCCGATATGTAATGGAACCAGGGAGGATAACACAGAAATGGCAGAACAGACAGGGCAAAGGGACTGCGCCGCTCCGATCGGCGTGTTCGACTCCGGAGTGGGCGGACTGACCGTGGCGCGGGAGATCATGCGAAATCTTCCGAATGAGCGCATCGTGTATTTCGGCGACACGGCCCGCGTGCCGTACGGGAGCAAGTCAAGTGAGACGATCCTGCGCTATTCGCGGCAGATCATCCGCTTCCTGCGCACCGAGCAGGTCAAGGCGATCGTCATCGCCTGCAACACGGCCAGCGCGCTCGCGCTCGATGAGGTGGAGAAGGAGCTGGACATCCCGATCATCGGCGTGATCAAATCCGGGGCGCATGTCGCGGCTTCCTCGAGCGTGAACAGGAGAGTCGGCGTGATCGGCACGGAGAGCACGATCAACAGCGGGATGTACGATCAGCTGATCCGCGCGGAAAACCCGGAGATCACGGTATACGGAAAGGCCTGTCCGCTGTTTGTGCCGCTTGTGGAAGAGGGCTGGCTGAACGACCCGGTGACGGAGACGGTGGCCAGGCGTTACCTGAGGGAATTGCTGGATGAAGGGATCGACAGCCTGATCCTGGGCTGCACGCATTATCCGCTTCTGCGCTCGCTGATCGGCGAGATTGCCGGCCCTGGCGTGCGTCTTGTCAACCCGGCCTATGAGACGGCCCGGGAACTGGAGCGATTGCTGGCGAGGAAGGGCATCCTGAACACGCAGACGAAGCCGCCGGGCAACGAGCCGTACAAATTCTATGTCAGCGACGCCGCGGACAAATTTAAACGTTTTGCGAACTCGATCCTTCCGTATGATATTGAGACGACACAGAAAATAAATATTGAAGAATACTGATAAAAATACATACCGCAGTCTGCAGTCCGGGCGCGGAGCGGGGACAGGGAGCGCGAAGAATACGCGCGGAACAGGGCGCCGGACAGGGAAGCGCGGAGAAAGGCAGAAATTGACAGGGGAGGGATGCGCGGATGACAGAGGACGTTCTGGTCAGCGTAAGGGGATTACACACACTGGATACTGCGCAGGACGAGGAGATTGAGATTTTTTCCGCCGGGAAATACTTTTTTCGCAACGGGACACATTACCTGTTTTACGATGAGCAGGTGGAAGATAACGGGGACATTGTCAGCAACCGGATCACGCTGAAGGACGGCGGCGTGGAGATTACGAAAAAGGGCGCTGTGAATGTGAAGATGTCTTTCCTGCGTGAAGAAAAGACGGAGTGCTGGTACGAGACGCCGTTTGGGGAGATGCTGGTGGGACTGGAGGTGACGGATATGAGGACGACAGAAGAGGAGGATCTGCTCGAGATTCATGTCTCATACCGGCTCGAACTCAACTACGAGCATGTCGCGGATTGTCAGATCCGGATCCGCGCGATCGCGAAGGGCAGTCCGAGGTTTCACCTTCGATGATGCCGCGGAAGTCTTCGTCCGATTTCACTCGGGCGGGACAGGGCAAAAGAAAATTACACAAAAGTCAGGTTTGATTGCACAAACGTCAGTCCGGCAGCCCCAAAGATGCATTCATATATGGTAAAATATTTGTGGAGGCAATGAGTCATGCGAATCTGCCGGAGGCAGAATTGCAAAGAAATCACACAAAAGGAGAAAATAACTATGAAGAAATTCAGCAATGCAATCTGGTCGGCCGTTCTTGCAGCTATCGTCTTTTGCTGCTACTTTTTCGTTCCGAAGCTCCATCTGGATGGACTGGTCTACGCCGGCTGTATCCTGATCGGCGGGTTTGTGGCATATATGCAGGACGCGCTGACAAGCAAGGAGCGGAAAAAGAGATTGAGCAACGCGCTTTGGTGCGCCGTTTTCGCGGTGATCGTATTCGCCTGCTACTTCCTCATCTCTGCGCTCCACTATGACGGAATGATTTACGCCGGCTGCATTCTGATCGGTGCGTTCGCGGCGTATATGCAGGACGCGCTGACAAAAGAGAAGGCCTGACAAAAAGTAAATTGGCGAGGACATCGCGTCCTCGCCTGTTTTATTTCTTTCCTTTTTTCCCGCTTGCCTTCTGAAGGTTTTTATTTTCCTCGTCGATCTTTTTGGAGAGCTTGTCGCGCGTCCGCGCCCAGAAGCCCTTTTTCTTCTGCACGGTCTCAAGCGGTCCGCGCACGCCCCGCACTTCCATGATGTAGATGCCGCTGACGACGGCCTTGACTTCCTTCTTGACCGGGATCGTGTCGAAGATGGCGGCGTCGCTGACGAGCGTCATGATACGGGGACCGACCTTTGCCTTGACGATCGGGAGCTTGGAGCGCCGCATCAGCTTCGGCGTCTGATCGATCACCATCTGCGGAAGCCCTGATTCCTTGATCGGCATTCGTTTCTTGTCAATGATCAGCATCGAGATCGTCTGCTTGGCCGCTTCCATCTGCTCCTGCTGGGCGGCCTGTTTTTTCTGCATCTTGCGTCCGACGAAATAGAGGACGACGAGCGCAACGACGAGCACGAGGAGTATGATCAGTAAAACTTTGAGTGCGGTTGACATATGTACCTCCGTGGATTTAGAGTTTATTTGTAACCGTTCGGCACATTACCGAACCGTTACATTTTCTTCATTTTAGCATTCTAGCATTGATTGGAAGAAAGTGCAATAATTCTTTGGAATTTATTTTCAAATGCCTATAAATACGGCGTTTCTGATTCTGCCGTTTTCTTGAAAATCCATATTTTGTACCAAATTTGTACCTTTTGTGGAGATTTGAAAGCACATTTGTGGCAATCTATAACAATTCTAGGTAATGTGAAGTGACCTTACATTTGTAGCAACGTGGATATAGAGATTAGAAAATGAACGGTAACAGGGATTAATATACACGAAAGAGGCCATCATGTATAAAATATTAAAAATTGGAATGGGTCCGTCAGATTTAAAGAACGGGGTTGTAATGTAGAGAACATCGCAATACGTCGCGCAGAGCTGAGAAGCTGACAGAAAAGAAAACCGCCTCCGATTTTGGCAAGAGCGGGGCGGTGTTCCTTATGACTTGCAAGCCACTACATTCCGAACAGATCAGCATGTGTGCCAGTTCGGTCAAGAAGCAGTTCAGTATCAGTCTGTTTGTAAATTAATAGCCAGTCCGGCTCTATATGGCATTCTCTGTACCCGGCATATTTTCCGATTAGATTATGATCCCTGTTTTTTGTTGGCAGAGGTGCAGGAATGCGGAGCGTATCAATCGCCTGTTGCAGTAATACCATTTGGTTTCCACGTTTTACGCAGGTTTTGAAATCTTTCTTGAATCTGGTGGAGTATCTTACATTAAGCATAATTATTCCTCCATCAGTTCAGCAAAAAGATCTGCGGTGTTTCCGGTGAATACTGTACCGCCGCCGCGTTCGAGTTCTTCCATTGATGCCAGTGTTTCGGCATTCGGGATTTCATCCGGAATAGTTGCGCCTTGCAGATAGGCAACAACATAGTACATCCTACTGTCTGGTATTTGATCTATGAGAGTTTTAGCAAGTTCTTTATAACTCATTGAGACACTTCCTTTCGTGATTATTATACTGCTGTCAGTGTGGATTATTCAATATATGTGCTGTGTTCTCGGTTGGTTATATTTCCTCACCGGTATCGCGCATGATAAAAGTGCCTTTAAAATCACAGCTCAAGATGTCGGCGATATTGCTTAATTCCTTTTCGCTGAAATTGTCTCTTTTCAGTTTGTTTGAAAGATTGCTTTGTGATGTATGCAAATGGGTTGCCAATTCAGTGATTGACATTTTTCGCTTGAGTAAAGCAATGCGAATTTTCTCTGACATAGCCATTTTTATATCCTCATTCATGCTGGATTTATAATGATAATATCATTTTTGTGTAATGAAAACAAGATATAAGTGAAAAATAGCTTAATTGAAAAAATATATTTGGTAGTGCGAAATGAAAAAGAATGTGATATAATTTCCGCGAAAGCGATGAGCCGTACGGCGCGCTGTGGGGAAAGACAGGGATTTATCGGAAAAGGTACGGCTTATATCAATGAGGAGGATATTTTTTTATGAGAAAAAGGAATTCATTTGTAATTCTCGCGTGCTCATTCTGTCTGGCCGTTTCCGGCGCGGCGTCTGTCGCGGCGGAGGATAGCCTGGAGGCCGGTTCGGAGGCGGTGACCGAGGCGGAGACCGGGTCGGAGGAGAGTACAGAGGCCGTAGCCGCTGCCGGGGAAGAGAGCGCGGAGGAGGCCGATTCGGAGGCGGAGAGCGAGCTGGTGGCTCCGGAGAGGCCGGATTACACAGCATCCGACTATGTGACGCTCGGACAGTATAAGGGACTGACTGTCACGAGAGAGCCGTTTGAGGTAACGGAGGAGGAAATCGATGCGGAGATACAGGATGAGCTCCGGAATTCCGACGCGCTCGAGACGGTCACGGAGGGTGTTGTGCAGGAAGGCGATATCGCGAATATCGATTATGAGGGCAAAAGAGACGGCGTTGCCTTTGACGGCGGCACTGCCGAGGGCTTTGACCTGACGATCGGTTCCCATGAATTTATCGATGGATTCGAGGACGGCCTGATCGGTGTGGCGGTCGGCGATACGGTCGATCTTCCGCTGACCTTTCCGGAGAACTACGGCAACGATCTGGCGGGGGCGGACGTTGTGTTCACGGTCACAGTCAACGAGATCAAGCGTGTTCCGGAGCTGACCGACGAGGTGGCGGGCACCGTCACGGACGGAGAATATAACGATGTGGCCTCCTACAGGGAGAGTGTCCGCGCGCAGCTTACGGCGACGAAGGAGCAGGACACGGAGACTGCCGTCATGGCGGATCTCATGACGCAAATTGCGAATACCTGTGAGATCACCGGTTATCCGCAGGAGATGATCGATTACAATGTCGCGCTGATGGAGCAGTATTACCGGAGCATCGCGCAGATGTATTCCATGGAGTTTGAAGATTTTCTTTCAACTTATCTGGAGATGACGCCGGAGACTTTCCAGAGCGAGGCGGTTCTGGCCTGTCAGGAGATGATGCAGCAGGAGCTGTACCTGAAGGCGATCGCGGAGGCCGAGGGGATCGAGCTTACTGATGAGGAATACACGGCCGGTACCGAGCGGTACGCGCAGCAGTACGGCTACGAGACGGCGGAGGAGCTGATCGCGGCGAACGATGAGAAGGAGATCCGTGTCAGCCTGCTGCTGGATAAGGTGTATGATTTCCTGATGGAAAATACAACGATCATAGATGAAGAGCCGGAGACCGAGACGGAAAATATGACGGAGCTTACCGGCGCGGAGCTTGCCTCGGAGGAAGCAATGTCGGAGCAGGACGGCGCCGCCGGGGAAAACTGAGGACGGACGGAAGACTATGAGGGCTAAGCTGATCGTACTCCTTGGGGTGCTCGGGGTTTCTTTTTCCGCGATCTTTGTGAAATATACGACCGCTCCGGCGGTCGTGATCGCATTCTATCGTATGTTTTTTGCCGCGGTGCTCCTGCTTCCGGTTGTCCTGAAAACCTGCAGGGACGAGTGGAGGGCGCTGGAGAAAAAGACCGTGCTGATGTGCGTTTTAAGCGGTGTGTTTCTCGCGTGCCATTTTTCCTTTTATTTTCAGTCGATCGCGTACACGTCGATCGCGTCGAGCACGGTGCTTGTAGACACAGAAGTATTTTTTGTCGCGATCGTGTCAATCCTGTTCCTGAAGGAAAAGATTTCCCGGCCGGGAGCGTTCAGTATTCTGCTGACCTTTGCGGGAAGCGTTGTGCTTGCCCTGAGCGACCGGGGCGCGGGCAGCAACGCGGTGTATGGGGATTTTCTGGCGGCGACGGGGGCGTTTTTTGTGGCGCTTTACACGCTGATCGGACGCGTGGAGCGCAGGAAGCTGTCGACGACGCTCTATACCTTTCTCGTGTACGGGAGCGCCGCTCTGACGCTTGCCGGATTCTGCATGGTGACGGGAACGTCGGTCGTCGGCTATGAGCCGAAGAATTACGCGCTCGGACTGGGACTGGCGCTGTGCTGTACGCTGCTGGGACACAGCGTGTTCAGCTGGGGACTGAAGTATTTGCCGGCGACGTTTATCTCGACGGCGAAGCTGGGAGAGCCGGTGTTCGCGACGGTGCTGGGTGTTTTTCTGTTCGGACAGATCCCGGCGCTGCAGCAGGTCGCCGGAGCGGTGATCATATTGGCGGGACTGTATCTATATACGTCTGTGCAGGAGTAGAGACACAGCAGTACTTTATTAATCGATTGACATGAAACGGACAGGGCGGTCATCGGGGATTCGGATATCAGAGGAGAACTGTTCAGGAGGAGTGAGCTGATTTATGAAAAAGGTAGGAATGATCCTGGAGGGCGGTGGCCAGCGCGGCATCTTTACGAGCGGCGTGCTGGATTATTTTATGGAGCGCAGGCTTACGGTGCCGTACGTGATCGGGGTTTCCGCGGGCGCGTGCAACGCGGTGGATTACGTGTCGGGGCAGATCCTGCGCACGAAGGAATGTATGCTCGACGCGCAGCTCAACTATGAGCTCTACGGGTTCCGCACGATGGTGAAGACAAGGCATTTCATGAATATGGATCTGATCTTTGACCAGTTTCCGTACAGGGATTATCCGTTTGATTTCCGGGCGTTTGTGAAGTCTCCGACGCGCTGCCTGATCGCGGCGACGAACTGTCTGACCGGCAGGGCGCAGTTCCTGGAGGAGTATCACTCGCAGGCGCGGCTGATGGATATCTGCCGGGCGTCCTCGAGCCTGCCGTTTGCCGCGGCGATGGCGGAGGTCGACGGAATCCCTATGATGGACGGCGGGATCGCGGATTCGGTGCCGGTGCGGCAGGCGATTGCGGACGGTTACGATCACAACATCGTGATCCTGACGAGGGGGCGCGGTTATTATAAAAACGAGAGCAACGCCTCCCTGATGAAGCTTGCGAAGCTCATTTACCGGAAATACCCGGCGCTTGCGCGCGCGCTGATGATGCGCAACCATGTCTACAACCGGGAGATGGATCTGATCGACCGCCTTGAGAAACAGGGAAAGGTCTTTGCGATCCGCCCGACGATTCCCTGCGTCAGCCGGACAGAGAAAGACCTCGAGAAGCTTGAGGATTTCTACTGGCACGGCTATGAAATCGCGAAGCAGGTCTACCCGGAGCTGAAGGAGTGGCTTGCGAAGAGGGACGAGTGCGTCAGCCGGAAGCGGCTGTTGGTGAAATGAGATAAAGGAAAAATGGATGAACGGACAGCAGCTTTAATCGAAAAACTGGAAACGTGGCATTCCCTGACGCCTGCGGAGTACGAGTACCTGATCGGGCACATGACGGAGAGGCCTGCGCCCGCCAGGGCGAAGCAGATTTCAGAAGAGGATTCTCTGAACAGACATCAGGCAGGCGAGGTGGCGGCTGTGCTTGCGGAGAAGGCGTCCGCCGTGAGGCAGCGGGTCTATGGAAGGGACGTCTACGTGCGCGGGCTGATCGAGATCAGCAATATCTGTAAAAACGATTGTTACTACTGCGGGATCCGCAGGAGCAACCGCCTGTGCGAGCGCTATCGGCTCTCGGAGCAGGAGATCCTGGAGTGCTGCGCGTCAGGGTATGAGCTTGGCTTTCGAACCTTCGTCCTGCAGGGCGGTGAGGACGCGTATTTTTCGGATGAAGTGGTCTGCCGCCTGGTCGGACAGATCAAAAAGAATCATCCGGACTGCGCGGTGACGCTGTCGCTCGGGGAGCGCAGCCGCGAGAGCTATCAGCGGATGTTCGACGCCGGGGCGGACCGCTATCTGCTGCGGCACGAGACCGCGGACAAAGCGCACTATGAGAAACTGCACCCGCCGCAGATGTCGTTCGACAACCGGATGCGCTGTCTGCGCGATCTGCGGGAGATCGGTTATCAGGTGGGCTGCGGGTTCATGGTCGGCTCGCCGTATCAGACCGCGCAGACTCTGGCGGAGGATCTGAAATTTATCGAGGAATTCCGTCCGGATATGTGCGGCATCGGTCCGTTTGTCCCGCATCAGGCGACGCCGTTCGCAAGAGAGCCGGCGGGAACCGTGGAGCTGACCTGTTGTCTGCTGTCGATCATACGGCTGATCCATCCGAACGTGCTGCTTCCTTCGACGACGGCGCTCGGGACGATCGATCCGCAGGGGCGCGAGAAAGGGATCTTAGCCGGTGCGAATGTCGTGATGCCGAACCTCTCCCCGGTGTCGGTGCGGAAGAAGTATGAGCTGTACGACAACAAGATCTGTACCGGGGAGGAATCTGCGCAGTGCAGGCACTGTCTGGAGCAGCGCATGGAGTCGATCGGTTATCATGTCGTGACCGACCGGGGCGACGTCAGCGGATGGAAAGATCCGCACGAAACCGGTACATGTGCGCGTCTGATTTGCGAGAGTACGGAATAGAGCGGATCAGCTGCGGGTATAAACGCGGCTGAGAGAAGAAAGCAAAGAACAGAGAAACAGAGTGAGATAAGTAATCCCTCTGCGGATGAAAGAGCTGTGAGGAGAGAACGAAGAAAACCATCGAAATGATCTGACCGGAGAGGGGCAGAGAAAATAAAGTAAAGAAGAGAAAGTAAAGAAAAGAGGTAAGCAAGATGGCAGTTTACAACCCGAAATCACTGAAGGCAGAAGAATTCATCAACCACGAGGAGATCCTCGAGACGCTCGAATACGCGGAGAAGAATAAAAACAACGTCGAGCTGATCGACCAGATCCTTGCGAAGGCGCGCCCGCAAAAGACGGCGACCGGGACGGTCTGTCAGGGCCTGACACACCGGGAGGCGTCGGTGCTGCTCGCGTGCGACATCCCGGAGAAGGTTGAGGAGATGTACCGGATCGCGAAGGAGATCAAGCTGGCGTTCTACGGGAACCGCATCGTGATGTTCGCGCCGCTGTATCTGTCGAATTACTGCGTGAACGGCTGCCTCTACTGTCCGTATCATCTGAAGAACAAGCATATCGCGCGCAAGAAGCTGACGCAGGAGGAAGTGCGCCAGGAGGTGATCGCGCTGCAGGATATGGGGCACAAGCGCCTCGCGATCGAGGCGGGTGAGGATCCAATCAACAACCCGCTCGAATACATACTGGAATGCATCAGGACGATCTACAGCATCCAGCACAAGAACGGCGCGATCCGCCGCGTGAACGTCAACATCGCGGCGACGACCGTCGAGGATTACCGCAAGCTGAAGGAGGCCGGGATCGGCACGTACATTCTCTTCCAGGAGACCTACCACAAGCAGAGCTATCTGCAGCTGCATCCGACCGGGCCGAAGCACGACTACGACTACCACACCGAGGCGATGGACCGCGCGATGGAGGGCGGTATCGACGATGTGGGACTCGGCGTCCTGTTTGGGCTGGAGATGTACAAATATGAGTTTGCAGGGCTGCTGATGCACGCCGAACATCTCGAGGCGGTGCACGGCGTCGGTCCGCACACGATCAGCGTGCCGCGCGTGAAGCATGCCGACGACATCGATCCGGACGTGTTTGACAATTCGATCCCGGACGAGATGTTCGAGAAGATCATCGCCTGCATCCGCCTTGCGGTGCCGTACACGGGGATGATCATCTCGACGAGAGAGTCGCAGGAGGTCCGCGGCCGTGTGCTCGACCTCGGCATCTCGCAGATCAGCGGCGCCTCCCGCACGTCCGTAGGCGGCTACACTGAGGAGGAGCGCCCGCACGATTCCGAGCAGTTTGACGTGTCCGATCAGAGGACGCTCGACGAGGTTGTGCGCTGGCTGATGGAGCAGGGGCATATCCCGTCGTTCTGCACGGCCTGCTATCGCGAGGGAAGGACGGGCGACCGCTTCATGAGCCTGTGCAAGAACGGGCAGATCCTGAACTGCTGCCATCCGAACGCGCTGATGACGCTGACCGAGTATCTGGTGGACTACGCGTCTGAGGAGACGAAGAAGCTCGGCTTTGAGCTGATCGAGAAGGAGCTTGCCAAGATTCCGAAGGAGAAGATCCGCAGCATCGCGGCGCAGCACATCGAGGACATCAAGAATTCCAACAGCCGGGATTTCCGGTTCTGAAAAATGCGCGCCATATGGTAAGGAAGCAGGGAATTTACAGATGAGGGAACGGGTATTTGACCGGGTGATGTCCCGGGAAGTGAAGATCGGAGGGATCAGCTGCCGGATGGTGGATCTGATTTTTGTGTGCTGCGTGCTGGCGCTCGGGTTTCTGGCGCGCCTGAGCCTGATGCCGATCCAGTCCGGAGACTACTATTGGGCCTTTAAGCCGTGGATGGAGCAGATACGCGAGAACGGGGGTTTCCGCTCCTTTGGGACGGAGATCTCCAATTATACTCCGCTTTATATGTATATCATGTGCGCTCTGTCCTATCTGAAGATGAATGATCTGTATCTGCTGAAGCTTGTCTCGATCCTGTTCGATTATGTGGCGGCAGCAGCAATGCTTCTGATCGTTCACCGGCTCACCGGGAATGTGAGGAAGGCAATACTTGGAATGACGTTTTTGCTGTTCTCTCCGGCGGTTCTGCTGGACAGCGCTTACTGGGCGCAGTGCGACATGATCTATGCGGCGTTTCTCCTGATCGCGCTTTACTGGTTTTTCAGGGACAACAGCAATTTATGCCTGATCTTTGCCGCAATCGCGTTTGCGTTCAAGCTGCAGGCGGTGTTTCTGCTTCCATTCCTGATCATCATGTGGGCGAAGCAGAGAACGATCAGGCTGCGCCATTTTGTCTGGATTCCGCTTATCTATGTGCTCAGTGTCATTCCTGCTTGTCTGATGGGCGGAAGCTTTGCCGGTCTGCTGTCAGTCTACTCCGGGCAGACGGAGCTTTATCCCTGGGGAACCTTGAACTATCCGAATCTGTACGCGCTGCTCGGGGAGACGATGCCGGATCAGCACTACGCGGCCGAGGTGAGCGGCGCCGGACTCATGCTGACTGTCGCGGTTCTGGGCGGACTCGCTTACTATCTCTATACAAAAAGGATCCGGCTCACAGACCGGCTGATCGTGACGCTGGCGCTTTTGACGGTGGCTGTGACGGTCTACACTCTTCCGCACATGCATGAGCGGTATGGGATTCTGCTGGATTTGCTGGCGATCGTCTATGCGATGCTGGATGTCAGGAAGCTGCCGGTATTTTTCGGCTTTTCTCTGATCTCTGTCGTCAGTTATATGCCGTTTCTGATCAACGTCGATATCGTCCCGCTTGCGTACACGGCGATGGGAATGCTGGGGCTGATCCTGTATCTGGGATACGATCTTTATCGTCAGACCGCGGAGGAAATTCCGGAAGCGGACAAAAAGAAATCTTCCGCGTAGACTTTTACGGAAAATGGTTGTATAATAGGGCATTAATTCAAGTTTATTTAGGAGGAGTCTGTTATGAAACATAACTTCAAGCTGATCGAGCCGAAGTGGCAGAAGAGGTGGCAGGAGAGCAGGGTGTTTGAGGCTGCCGATTTTGATGAGAGACCGAAGTTTTACGGACTGGTCGAGTTTCCGTATCCGAGCGGAGCCGGCATGCACGTCGGCCACATCAAGGCGTATTCGAGCATCGAGGTGGTCGCGCGCAAGCGCCGCATGCAGGGGTACAACGTGCTGTTCCCGATCGGTTTCGACGCGTTCGGGCTGCCGACGGAGAACTACGCGATCAAGACGTCGACGCATCCCCGCATCATCACGGATCAGAACATCGAGAAGTTCTCCAATCAGCTGAAGAAGGTGGGCTTTTCCTTCGACTGGAGCCGCGTGATCGACACGACAGACGAGAATTACTATAAATGGACGCAGTACATTTTCCTGAAAATGTTTGAGCACGGGCTGGTGTTCCGCGACACGGCGCTCGTGAATTACTGCCCGAGCTGCAAGGTCGTGCTCTCGAACGAGGACAGCCAGGGCGGCAAGTGCGACATCTGCCACAGCGACGTCGTGCAGAAGTCGAAGACCGTCTGGTACCTGAAGATCACGGAGTACGCGGACAAGCTGCTCGAGGGACTCGCGGATGTGGACTATCCGAAAAACGTCAAGCAGCAGCAGGAGAACTGGATCGGCAAGTCGACCGGCGCGTTCGTCTGGTTTGACGTGAAGGGGACGGGCGAGAAGCTGGAGATCTACACGACGCGTCCGGACACACTGTTCGGCGTCACGTTTATGGTCA
>CANQIW010000025.1 GCA_947624055.1 uncultured Lachnospiraceae bacterium | reverse complement strand
GCCGACATACATCTGTCCGATCTCTCCAAGCACCCCGGTCGTAGCAAAATAATACCGACTCCCGTCGATCGTCTGCCAACCCGTCTGAAGAACACCCTCTTCATCAAAGTAGTAGCTATGAGAATCGATCGTCTGAAGATCGGTGAGCGCACTACCAATCGGTGCCTCCGTTCCTTCAGTCCTGAAATAGTAGATTTTTTTCTTTATTTTCTTCCAACCGGTCGCCCGATATCCGTCATCTTCATAGTAAAAAATTTCTCCGTCTTCCTTCTGAAGGCCACGTTTATCTGACGGCTCTGCCTGTACATAAGGATTCTGCTCCTCCGCCATCGCCAACTGCGCTCCCCATGGGGTTGCAAGCATCAGAACAGACATCACAATCAACATCTTCACTTTGATCTTCATTATGTAGTACTCCACTCTTTCTGATCGTTACATTTTCGTAACATTCTATCACAAGCTGACAAATCAGACAAGCTTTTTATATTGATTATAACAATAATCTATGATACTTTTCCTTGTGACAATACCAATAAAGATGCCATTATCGTCGATGACCGGGACGAAATTCTGGTTCAGTGACGTCATAACAAGATCTTCAATGTTGCAGTTCACATTGACTGGCTGATTATCCCGTCTACGGCGAAGCCGGCGGATCGGAATATCCTCCGCGCTGTGAAAGTCAAAACTTCCTTGTCTGCAGACTTCCCAGAGTACATCGCCCTCCGTAAGCGTCCCGACATAAGTCCCCGCCCGGTTGATGATCGGCACGGAACTGTATTTGTGGTACTCCATCTTCTCCAGCGCCTGACGAAGGGAGTAATCGTCATACAGGTATGCCACACTGCTCTTCGGTACAAGATAAAACAAAATATTCATATAAGGTCCCCCATAAGTACACATGTCACTTTTGAAACAGTATATCATACGGGACAGGCCGATTCAATCAGTACAGACTTTTTTCACTTTTTTTACATTTTGGTAAGAATATGGATCCCGGCCTTCCGATCACAGCTCGATCGGCCGATAATCAAGAATCTCGAGTGCCAGATCAACTTCAGGATTCACGCCCCTGTCCTTCTCCCCCTGCACAAACGCTCTCAGCTCGTCCTCCGTCCTGAACCATGCATGACAGGAATGCGAAAAACCGTCTCCACCCTCCGCCGTGTAGGTCAGCAAAAACATTTTATCAAGATTCTTTTCCATTTCTTCCTCCTTGCAGCGCTGCAGAATATATCGCGCCTTATGATTTTGTCTCTATTTTATACTATTCCGCAGCCATTGTAAATCGAAATATGTTGCGAGCGGCCCGCCCGCCGGACAGCGAACCTGAGCGTCAGATCTCTATCTCCTTCAGATACCGCGCAAGCGCGTCCTGCCAGTCCGGAAGCGGCGTGAAACCGTTCGCCCTCAGCTTGCTTCTGTCCAGCCGGGAATTGAACGGGCGTTTCGCCTTCGACTCCCCGTACTCCGCGGTGGTCACCGGGAACACATGCAGGCGATCCTCCCCGTACTCCTCATGTCCGAGCCCCGCGGCCTGACGGAAGATCTCCCGCGCGAACTCATACCAGCTGATGTATCCGCCCTCGTTTGTCGCGTGATAATATCCGTACTTCTCCGTCTCAATCATGTCGACCAGCAGCCGCGCCAGATCATACGTGTAGGTCGGCGTCCCGATCTGGTCCGACACCACGCGGATCGTATCGTGCGTCTTCCCGAGATTCAGCATTGTCTTGATGAAATTTTTCCCATTCACGCCGAACACCCAGGCAATCCGGACGATAAAATATTTATCCATGTTCCCGGACACCGCGAGCTCGCCCTCGAGCTTCGTCTGTCCGTAGACATTCAGCGGCCTATAATCCCTGCAGTCCGGCTGCCACGGCTCCTCGCCCTGCCCGTCGAAGACATAGTCCGTCGACAGATAGACCATTTTGCAGTCCATCCTGCGGCACGCGAGCGCGATATTCTCCGTACCCTTCGCATTCACAAGGCGCACCTTCTCCACCTTGTCGTCGTCCTCGGCCAGATCCACCGCCGTCCAGGCCGCGCAGTGCACGACCACATCCGGAACCGCCGCCGCAAGCACCCGGTCCACACAGGCCGCATCGGTGATGTCCATCGGCACATACGGCATCGCCGTCACAGCCGTACCGTCCGCGATCCCGCTGTACGCGGGCGCGAGATCCGAACCGATCCCCTCATATCCTCTCTTCGCAAGTTCGTTCATCACGTCGTGGCCGAGCTGACCAGCGACGCCGGTGACTAAAACCTTCACGCTTCTACCTCCCATACCTTTCATGAATGATCTGATATTGTGAAAACAGACTTTACTTTCTGTCCTTTCGCAAACATATTGTTATACTGCAAAATTTCATACTCATTCAGCTGAGCCGCCAGCGCCTCCGGAAGCTCTGACTTGAGATACCATTCCCCGTCGGCCGTCATCACCTCCGCTCCGCCCAGTACCGGCATCTGCTCCCTCAGTTCCAGAAGGAACTTATTGTAATCCGTAAGCTGCAGTCCGGCCTGCTCCAGGATATAACTTCCGAAATAATTCGCGCTCATCGTCACATCGGTCTGTGTGTCCCTCGCATAATTCGTCCACATGACAAACGGGGTGAAAAACCGTTTCCGGTTCTCCTCTGCCGTCATGCCGCCCATTCCGCCTGCCATCAGCGCGTCATAGAATCCGTCCTGGAGATTCGGCCAGTGATCGCCGAACATCACAATCATCGTCGGCTCCTCAACTTTCTCAAAGGAACGGATCAGCTGCCCAAATGCCGCGTCCGTCTCCCTGATCAGGGAAAGGTACTGCTCCGCCTCCGGGTATTCCTGCGGATAATCCAGATCAACCGTAGATTTGTATTTCTTTCCGGTAAATCCGGCATGATTCTGCATCGTCACAAGGAACGCGAAAAGCTTCTCCCCCGGCTCTTTCTCCTGATACAGCTCGGCGAGATAATCATAACACGCCTGATCGTTAATGAACTTCCGCGTTTTCTGGCGGAACTCGTCCGGCCACGTCTCCTCCGAGATAAATTCTTCAAATCCCATGCGCGGGTAAACCTGTTTGCGATTGTAGTTCAACGCCTTGTGCGGATGCAGCGCGAGCGCCCCATATCCCTGACTCACCAGCGTTGAAGCCATTCCATACTCATCCTTCTGGCTGTGCACCTGATAGGCAACCGGCGGATTCGCCTCCAGAAGCTCGACACTGTTTCCCGTCAGCATCTCATACTCTGTTGAAGCCGTTCCCCCGCCAAAGGCCGGGACACGCAGCCATCCCTTCGTAACATTTTCATCCATCCCGTCGATGAACGGCGTAACCGACTCGAGATCCTGCCCGTTTTCCAGAACGCGGAAATCCGCCCAGCTCTCGTTCATGATCACGATCAGGTTAACCGGCTCCGCGGCATCCGTCCGGGCCGCCCCCTCGTCATAGCTCTCCCGATACTTCTGCGCGATCTCCGCGACACGCTCCTGCGCATAGTTCTCCGGCTCGTCCACCCTCAGGTACTGGATCTGCGCAAGGAGATTCAGCAGGTACCCCTTCACGCGGTAATCCTTCTCCGTATTCCACATATCCATCTGAAGCACCGTATGCTTTGCCGCAAAAGACCGGTTCCCCAGCAGATGGAGGCTCAGCACGCACAGTACAAGGACAGCGGCCTTTCTCAGCAGGGAAAACCGGCGGAATTTTCTGTCCTCCGCCAGCGTGACAAGATACAGCCAGCCCACCGCAGCCAGCATGCCGATCCCGGCCACAAGCTCCACGGCATAGGAATACCCTCCGGCGACCTGCATCGCCGTCTGAATACTGCTCAGATCCGAGAGCATAAAAGAACGGCCCCGAAATTTGTGTACGTAATACTGCACCACGCCGAGAAACGGTATGCACAGATTGTAGCATATCAACGCCAGCCGAAGATTGCAGAAAAAAACCAGAAAGAAAAGCAGCAGCAAATACGTGATCAGCAGATTGATCACAACCGCCGCCACCGGGAGCACGAACAGATTGCCGGTCAGAAGCTCAAGCGTCAGAAAACTGACTACAGGCGACAACAGTACAAGCGCGACCGTCCCCGCCGGACGCTTTTTCTTCGCGACCAGCTGCCTGTATGCCGCACAGACCGCCAGAATCCCTGCGTCCGCGCACAGCGTCAGCAGAAGTCTCACCTTCCTGGACGCTATGCCAAATACCGGCTCCGGAGTGCCCTCGAGGAGGTTCAGAAACATCAGGAGATTGATCAGGACAAAAAGCCCCAGAAAAAAACATTCCTTTAAACTCCAGTCAAACCGCAGATATTTCTTCCGCATACCTCACCGAAACCATCCCTTCAGCGTTGTAATTCTCAACAGCATAATATCCGTTTTTGCATAAGCCATGCCTCATTAATACGGATGCCTTCCAATTCTCCCGATCAGCACTTTTTCATCTTTTCCCACATCTTTATCTCTCCAGGAAAAATATATTCTGAGGTTTGAATCTTTGCGCACAAGCTTCAAATGCGGTGAACAAGTCACTTCTTTTACCCGTGCAATATTTTCTCCCTCTTCCTTCTCGTAATATGTAAATTTGAACAAAAGCTTATTCGTATGCGCCGGATCTGCAGAGCATGCCAGAACCTTCTTATCCAGAATATCGATTGCCTTCTTCAGATTATCATGATATTTCATGTATAATCCCACTGCTTCATCATTCAGGACTCCCAGACTGTCCGTTATTTCCCTCGTGTGCGACGGAAAGTCTTCAATATAACGCATTTCCGTAAGAATATCGTCCGCAAACACACTGTTTCTAAAGCATGTCCGCATGAAGCTCTCATACTCTTTCACGTCCCTGATCCCGGCTAAAATATCCCTGCGTCGTTTTATGTATTCGCTTTCACACGAAGCCGCGTTTGCATATTCTCCAAGCGAGATAAGTATCGATTGATCACTGTCCATATCTGACAAATCAATCCTCTCACAGCTTTTCGCAAGAAACTCCTGCATCCTGCTGCGGTCGTCATGGCTTCCTTCTCCTGCACCGGAATACAGCCACTCCCAAAACAGGATGCCTTCCTGTACTTCCCTGTCCCATATCTTATCGTCATTGTAAAGAACAGGCTCGCCGATTTCCACGCAATAATCAGCAATCCCGACTAAATCTCCAATTTCCTCCGAGCGAATGCTCATATCCGCCCTGGACTCCGTATACTGCATGCTCTCATCTGCCAGCACGTTACTTACCTGCATTCTGTCTCCTTATCTGAAACAATTCCCTTAAGTCCTGACTCTTCTGGTCAAAGAAACCCTGTGGCCACTCTGACAGCTCACCATCACGATTCACTTTAATGTCTCTGACTTTGATCCCATCTTCTGAAATTGAAAAGAAGTCAATCTTCATTTTATCTGTTCTGCCCATCAACGCGGCCTGAATCCTCGCCCCATCAATAATATGCTCGCTGTGCGTCTCCACAATCACCTGCACTCCGGCTGACGATACAATCTGCAGGAATTTTCCCATCTGGCTCTGCGCCATAGGATGCAGATGTGCTTCAGGATTCTCGATAATCAAGACAGAATCCTCTTCTGCCATACACCACAAACCCGCAGTCACGATCGGCAAAATATAGCTGATTCCAAATCCTGTCATCGTTGGCAAAACCCGTTTCTCCGTCAGTGAGTTCCCATAACGGATATCGGTCATAGCCACCTCAAGGTTTGTACTGACTGAAAAATTCACATCGCCAAGTATTGCCTTCATCCACTGCTCAACCTGAACGGAAAACTTTTCTGACGAATTGTCTGCCGCAAACTCAACCGGAATCCTTCGCTGTTCGATATCCGCGCGGTCAATCAGATAGGCGGCATTCGATCCATCACTGGCAATCGAGTCCTCCATACTCGCCGGATAGGAAATTCTGGATCCAACACGTTCCGCATTTAAGTAAAAAACCGTGTCAGGCAAATCTCCCCCACAGGTTTTGGCATGAAGCTTCAGCGGCTGCAACTTATCGATACTGTATTTAACATCCAGGCTTCCGTTTTTACCTGTAATGCCCAGTATAAAGCTGGCATCCTCCAGCTCCTTCGGAGTTTGCGATACCAGAACCTGCGGAGCCCCCACCTGGACATCTCCAAACGCCTCCTCCAATGTACGCGTCTTCCCTCGCATCTGGGCAGTCGCCAACAGCAGCGCCTGGATAGCCGAAGACTTCCCTGCCGCATTTGCACCGGCAAAAACAGTCATCTCGCTTAAAGTCAGGGATTGTTCCACAAAACATTTAAAATTCGTCATTCTGATTTCCTGAATCATCGCTGATCTCCTATTTGCACACCTGATTCGTGCAGATCCCTGCACGAATCATTTTTTACCATTCTTTCCATAATATTCCGAATGTACTCTATCGAGGCGAGAATATTTTTCCTGCTTCCCGTCGATGATGTGACCACTTCCTGAAAGCCGTCTGTCTTCAGGACATGATCCAAATACAAATACCGTGTTGCTTCTGCATAGCGCTTAACCGTCTCCTGATCCAGTTTCAGATTGGCCAGCACAACTGCCCAGCTCGTAAATATCGTCTTATTGATTATCCGGCTGTTGTATTTGCAGAAAAACAAGTCACCCAGTATCATACTACATTGATCCATTACGATCTGAAACGCTTCCAGATGATCCCACAGTTTCTCCCCCGGAAGACGATTCAGCTTAAGTATCATTGAATCCAGCTCTTTCAGGAGACCACCGAAGCTTCTGAAATCATGGTCAGCCCAGACATAGAGATCAGATATCGTCAGGTAACGCAGGCAAAGCTCCTGAGCGCCCATGCGGATATCATTAATCCTGCCCCCTGTCGCCCTCACAAATTCTCTGCACGTAGACATCTCTCTCAGCAGCGTACGAACATCCGGAGCCGCCATAATGTTTCTTATCTCCTGCGGATTCAGCGGAAGCCCGCCGGTATTCACCCTCCGAAAGACATCGAATTTTACTATCTGGGGGCAACGCGCATCAAGAATATTGACCGCCAATGCCGTATCCTCAATATATGACCTAAACTTTATATCTAACTGACTGAAAACCTTTTGTTCACAGCTCGTCAGATACTGCATTTTCTTCAGTTGAAACCCATCGTTCAGGAATTCATGTATTGTAGAAAGCCGCTGCATCCCATCAATCACATATTTGACTCCATCTGTCCCCTCATCCAGATAAAAAGCAGGAATAGGAATCCGCAGCATCAATGACTCAATCAGGGCAGTCTTTCGATGTGCATCCCAGACAAGATTCCGCTGATATTCTGGAGTCAAATTCAGAACATTGTTCGTAATCCAATGCTCAATCTGAAAAATCGTGATCATTTTCTGCTCTATACGTATATTCCGCACATCATACGGCATCTCATCCTCATAGGAATATGCCTCGTGTTCCGCCTCCAGCCCCGTATATTCCAGCTCATATTTTCTGGTCTCTTCCAAATATTTTGTCAAATTATTCTGTGCAGAACCTTCGTGTTTTATTAATAGATTCATAACCAGGCTCCTTCGGCACTGTGATCTCCAGGAATTCAGTATTCTTTTTCCTTTACATAATATACCATCATCAAGCTAAAAAAACAATACGAAATCAGCACCTGTATTTCCAAATGCGTCTGTCTGTTCAGCAAAAAATCCCGCGTGATCCGAGCTCTCATGCCACAGATCACACGGGATACCTGAATGCTCAACTCCAGATCGGTCTCATTCCCTCTGAACTGATAAAGGCCTCCTGATTAAGGATCCCCTGCTTTCGTATTCTGTATACTGATGTTGTGCCACATATTTGTCAATTCTCTCCCTAACCATCAAACCTTAAACGCCCAGAACTTGTTGATAAGGAAATTAATCGGCACACTGATCAGCAGGTTGATGATCGGAGCCAGAAATTCAGAAATCCCAAGCAGCTTCACCCACAACACAATCAGGATACTGTTCAGAAACAGCCCTGTGAAGGAGTACGACACATAAGTCTTCAACAATGCCTTCCACATGGAACGCTTCTGACCTTCCTGAACCGCGAAAACCATCTTATTGTTCCAGTAGAAGGACCAGAGAACACTGAGAATAAAGGCCACTACCTGCGAAATCAGGTAATCATACTTCGCGAACAGGCCAAACCTCCTGAAAATGATAAGCGATACAGCGTATGTCAAATAGGATATCACTGTATTGCTGAGGCCTACAATCCCGAATTTCACAAACTGCATAAACGCCAAAAAGGTCTCATCGCTCAGTTCCCTGCCTGCAAGGCCAAAGAAAAAACGCAGCACAGCATGGGCAATCTTCTCGACGAGATTCCACAGCACACTTTTTGAGTCTTCCACAGTAACGCCTCCGCCCGATATTTAAATATTCAAAAACTCTTCTATCTGTCGATCCATACACGCGGCAACGTCGCCCTGCTCAAGGTATATCTTATACCATTCAACTATTTTCTCCATTGCCGTCGCCACATCCCAGCGGGGCTGCCAGCCAAATACCGACTTTATCTTTGAGCAGTCCAGTTTCAGAAAGTTTGCCTCGTGCGGCCCTCCGTCGTGCACATTCTTCCACGTAACATTCGCCCCCGTCTGACGATTCCACTCGTCGCAGAACAGGTCAACCAGCGCCCCCGTCGTCCAGCAGTCCGTATCATTCGGTCCTACATTATAACTCCCGGCAAATGTCATGTCCTCATACTGCTTCTGCGCGATCATCAAATACGCCGCGACCGGCTCCAGCACATGCTGATACGGTCTCGTGGAATACGGATTGCGAACTATAATCTCTCTGCCGGCCTGAACCGCGCGGACGCAATCCGGTATGATGCGGTCATTCGCAAAATCTCCTCCCCCAATCACATTGCCGGCGCGGGCTGTCGAAATCGCTACATTTTTCCCAGTGAAAAAAGAATTCTTATAACTGCTCGTGACAAGTTCTGAGCAGGACTTAGAATTTGAATACGGATCATAGCCATTCAGCTCTTCGTTCTCCCGATACCCCCACGCCCATTCCCGGTTCAGATACACCTTGTCCGTTGTAACGTTTACAAAGGATTTCACTGAATCTGACAGGCGCACACACTCCATGATGTTCACCGTTCCCATCACATTCACATCGTAGGTGTACACCGGGTCTTTATAGGAATCCCGCACAATCGGCTGTGCCGCCATATGGATCACAATTTCCGGCTTAACCGCATCAAATACCTTTTTTAATTTATCAAGATCCCGGATGTCTCCGACCACAGAATTCATCTGCGTCGAAAGACCGCACAACGCAAAAAGAGCCGGATCCGTCGGCGGCTCCAGCGCATAACCAGTCACTTCCGCCCCCAGATTGAGCAAAAGTCTGCACATCCAGCTACCCTTGAATCCAGTATGGCCAGTGATTAAAATCCTCTTCTCTCTGTAGAACTTATTCATATCTTCCAAACACCCTTCCAATTGTTTTTTCATACGCAACAGCAATTAAAGTCCGAATAAGTCTTTTTTGCAATATCCAGATAATAAATCAGGAATCTACTCGTCCATCCTTTGCTTCATCATATTCAATCAACTTTTCATTTGTTTCTTCAAAATTGATTCTCTCTTCTTCTATCACCAACGGTCTGTGCATAACACGCGTATTGATATTCATAACATATTCCCCTACCAGTCCAATGAAAAGTAACTGGAGAGATCCAAGAAAACATACAACAATCATAATCGGAGCAACTCCAGCCTGCATTCCATTCCAGTTTATCAGTTTACATATCAAGTATATAATTCCAACAAGAAAACTGATTCCGGAACAGATAAATCCGCCAAAAGTTGCCAGTCTCAGACCAACTTTTGTATAAGAAGTAATACTCAGCATAGCCGCGTCATACAAGGAGTACCAATTATTATGTGTTTTCCCCGCCCTTCTCTTCGGCTGTTCATATTCTATCTCTATCCGTTTATACCCAAATTCAGCTACAATCCCGCGGATAAACGGAATCGGATCATCTAGCTGCTTGAGTATCTCAATGAAAGAACGATCATACAAACCAAATCCCGTAAAATGTTCTATCATTTCCACATCAGACATTTTCCGAATCATTTTATAATATATAGTCCTAAGCAGATAAATGAAACCATTCTCTTTACTGGATGACTTTACGCCGCTGACAATCTTGTAGCCTTTTTCCCACTCTTTTACAAATTTCGGTATCATCTCAACCGGATCCTGAAAATCACAGCAAATCGGTATAACGCAATCCCCATCCAGCTGACACATTGCATGATATGGTGAATTAAACTGTCCAAAATTTCTTGCGTTAAAAATCGCCTTCACCCGTTTATCTGACGCGCAAATTTTTCGTATAATATTCCTTGTACTATCTTCAGAACAGTTTTCCGCAAACACAATCTCATACTTATACTTTGGCAATTCCTTCTGCATAGTATCCGTCACTGCCTCATAGATTGCTTCTACATTCTCCTCTTCATTATAGCATGGAATTAATATACTGATCTTTTTCATTATATCCTCCGTCCCTCACCCGAGTTGTCCCGACTCGGCCAAAAGCCCATACTGATATAATCCAAGCAGGGTTTCGTTCTTTGCATTTATCACTCTTATCGCATCACCAAAATGCTTTTTTATTCCTTCTCTCACTGCCGGTATTCGATTTGACACGCCTCCGGAAAATAATATTTGCTCCACATTCATCTCATCAACCCCAATTGCATGCGAAGCATAAATAAAATTTCTGATCATTTGAGAAAAAACCGCATGCATGAGGTTTCCCAATGTTAATTCGTACTCGCCAATATTGCATATGCTTCCGTACCTTACATCCGTAACAGTATTTTCAAAAAAACTCATGTCACAGATCATTGAGGAATCATGTGCCATATCCGCAGTTTGAATTAATCTACCCCATATCTCGTCATCATTTATATTTACTTGAAACTGGCACAATATATCTTTTATAAATCTAAAGTATACATTCAATGCTCTTCCAGAAGGAATGTGTGGCAATGTGTTTAAGTTATACCCATAAAAGTATGGCCGAATCTGGCATTTTCCTGACCTTCTTATGGTCTTCACAAGTCGGCTTACCTGCGCTCCCGTCCCCATATTAAATGATACCGACCGGTCATCCTTCAATCCAGAGCCCAATAGAGCTGCCTGCTGGTCGCCAATTGCGGGGAACGCATGCACAGTAACTCCCTTCAGTTCAAATGTAATACTCTTATTCTCCCCTATTTCAGGAAACACAATTTGCTGATCTGTCACACAATCAATCAATGTATAATTCCATTGCCCAATTCGCAGATCATAAAGTCCCGTAGCCGCCGCATTGGTCGGATGGCAGATCGGCTCTTTTCCTGAAAGCATGCGCAAAAGATAATCTCCCAACGTATAAAAGCGCAATCTTCCGCATTTTGTGTCAAGTTTGCCTGTTCTTGTTAAATAATACAGATTACAGATCGGCAAGCCATCGCGCAACGGCATGCCAGTAAACAACAGCTCTTCCTCTGGCATCTCCTGCTGTATCTTTTCTGTAGAAGAAACGCCATTTACTGAAATTCCTCCCAGCTCTTTTTGCCATGATATATAATCAGTAAATGCAGTTCCATCTTCATAAGAAAGCAAGAAACCGTGCATCTCGTTCGACATACATAGGCGTATCTCTCTATCTGCCCCTGCCAACTCGGACACCATATCCCGGACAAGCGGAACCAGTGCAACGATCTGCTTTGGAATCAGAATATTCTCTGACTTCTCTGGTAAAGGCGCGGCTACAGACAACTGCCGGACAATTTCTCCCTTTTCAATTCTGCCGCCTTTTATGAAACTTGCGCCACAATCAATTGCAATAGTATCCATTTGTCTTCTCCAGATATTCTGCGAAAATATTTTTCAGATCATCGTCAATATTAATCGGATATACACACAGTCGATGGTTCTTGTCCAATAATGCAAAACTTAACGTATTTCCTTTTACTTTCTTGTCCGTCTTTATCGTCTCAAAAAGCGTTTCCGGATCTTCTATCACAATTTCCTCAGGTATGAATGCCTGTTTAATCAAAGCTTTTATGTCTAAATACAAAGACTCCTCAATCAACCCTTTCTTCCATGCTATATAGTTTACAACATCGATTCCCCAAATGACTGCCTTACCATGTGGAACCCGATATTCTGTATATGCTTCTAATGCATGTCCAAAAGTGTGCCCATAATTCAGCACTCTGCGGAAATCGCTTTCAAACTCATCCTCTTCAATTACCTCTTTTTTGACTTCCAATCCCTTTTTTATATAATATCCAATCCGATCACACGGTATATAGCGTTCTTCCTGTTTCAACTCTTCATAAAAATGGAAATCAAGAGTAAGCGAAAACTTCAATAATTCTCCCCATCCATTTACATAGTCCATCTCAGAAAGTGTGGTCAAAAAACCTGTGTCAATAAAAATACGTTTCGGCGGATAAAATACCCCAATTTGATTTTTATATGATTTCAAGTTAATCCCGCACTTTCCTCCAATGCAGGAATCGCACATAGACAAAAGTGTAGTAGGGAAAAAATACCAGTCTATATTGCGCAAAAACAGATCGGCTGCAATCGTCGTGACATCCTGAGTAATTCCTCCGCCAATACAGACTGCTTTCCAATTTTTTCTGACTCCCAGCGACTGCCAGAAATTGATGATATCCAGAACAGTCTCCATATTCTTGTATTCTTCTGCAGGAGTCATAAAGTAAACATGTGACAAATCAATTTTCTCAAAGCGAGACTGGTATAATTTGTATACATTTTTATCAATAACATATACTGTCGTCTCACCAAACTCATCTAACTGTTCAGAAAAACTACGTATGAAATTAACCTCATAGTCATATAATTTTGATTTGATCTTGATGCTATCCATATTCATTATATCCTCCTTTTTATCGGCATGTAAATCCGCCATCTACAGCTATCAACTGACCGGTTATGCTATGGTTCAATTCAGAACATAAAAAAGCAATCAGATACGCAATATCATCCTCTGATTGAAAGCGCCCCAAGGGAATCTGAGATTCAATCTCGCAAATCTCATCTCCTGACAGATTTCTTTTAGTCATATCCGTCATCACATACCCGGGCGCCACAGCATTCACCAATATATTATCCTTTCCAAGCTCAAGCGTCAATGTTTTCATCAGACCCGTCAATGCATTTTTAGAGGCGCTATATGCAATCCGCTCCTCTTTTGATACCATCGAGTAAAGTGAAGAAACAAATACGACTCTCCCCCATTTCCTGGCTTTCATATTTTCAACACATGCTCGAAGTATCTGCACTGCTGAGAACATATTGACTTGAAACACATTCTGTAGAATAGCCTGATCGATCCGATCTATTCCCGCAAGCTGATTTATCCCGGCACAGTGTATAAATATATCAACATTCTGGTTAGCATTGCTTTGCAAATAAAAAGCAATACTTTCTTCAGAAGCAAGATCAAGTTCTTCTCTGGATGGCGAAATAACCCTTGCTCCAGCTTCCTCAAAAATCTCTTTAATCCGCTTTCCAATCCCTCGGCTTGCTCCTGTCAAAAAAACAGCCTTGTTATTAAACTCAATTTTCATGGCAATCCCCTTTTCTTTGTATACAATAGTGCACGGTATAAGCAATTCCCTCCGAAAAAGATACTTTCGGCATAAAGCCGACATCTCTTTGCAAATCAGAAATATCTGCGCATAACTGCATTACCTGCTTCTCACTATAGGGAATTTCCCCAAACCTCAGATTTTTTTCCAGCCCAGCTCTATTCGTAATCTGTTCGACACTATGGCATAAATCCATAATAAAGTCGTGCAAAGGCCTCGCCTGACCGCTTCCAATGCAATACACTTTTCCATCAATACCGTGCTCACCCAGCAAATACATTGCGTCAGCCACATCGTTTGCATACAAATAATCCCATATCTGCTCGCCTTTCGTTAAGGGAACCGGCTGATCGTCCAGCAGCTTGCAGATCACAGACATAATCATGCTTCCCATTCCGTCAAAAGGCCCAAATATACTTAATATGCGTGTCCAGATATGTCGAATCCCGTATTGTCTGCACTTTGACCGTGTCATTTGCCCTGCGCACAATTTCGCCATACCATATCCCGTCTCTGGAAAAGCCGGCATGTTCGGCGTCATGACTTTTTCCACTCGCCCATACTCCGCCTGAGATCCTGCACCAATAAATGCGTCGCAGCTAACCTCCCTGCACAGCTCTACTGCGTCAAGTGTATATTTTATATTCAAATTCTGAAGATACATGTCATCACGGGCATTTCCGAACGTTCCCGCCCATGCAAAATGGTAAAAAGCATTACAACCCCTGGGTAATATATTCGCCAACTCCAGCAGATTATCTAACCCACATTGTATCACATGCACTTTGGGATGAACCGGAATTGTACAGATTCTGGATGATTCTTTCCTGCAGACAGCATATACTTCCGTCTGCTCTGCAATACATTTTTGAATCAGTGCATGCCCAATTGCTCCAGTGGGACCTGTAATAATTACGCTCTGCATCAGTCTGTCCTTTCTTCGTTCAAGCCTTCTGAAACAGCGGGATCAACATATTTTCCTCAAATTCTTCCTCTGGAATCGGAGGATTTAAATATTCCAACGGCAGCGATTCCATCTGACCGTCCTTACGCTTATAAGACACTTGCTTTGGAACCGCATTTAAACCAATCGGCGTAAATACTTCGCAAATAACAGGGCCATCATAGTCCAGAACTTCAGACACTTTAGACTTCAGTTCAGAATTATTATATATCTGAAATGTTTTTAAACCATATGCATTCGCAACAGCGGAGATATCGGGCAATGTTAAATTTGAACTCTCGTCGCACGCAACCAGATGACCCCCAAAAATGTTCGTCTGTGTAGCCTTAATCGCAGCATAGCCATGATTACATAAAACAAAAATCTTAATCGGAAGATTCAGCCGATGTATCGTTTCCAATTCCTGTATATTCATGACAAATCCTCCGTCGCCATTAACGCCCACGGTTCTTGCCCCACCCCCCGCAAGGCAGGCTCCTATCGCAGAGGGCAGACCATATCCCATAGATGCCAGGCCTTTCGTACAAAACACTCTCTGTCCCTTCTTTACCTTAAACGTCTGCATAGATATCTCGATGCAGCTTCCAGAACTGCCTGACACATAAATATCCTTATCTGTCATCAAATCAGAAATTGTATCCAATAAGCAATAAGTATTCACAAGCTCTTTTTGAGCCCAATACTCTTGTTTTACAATCGGATATTTACTCTTGACCCTGTTTGCATAGGTTATCCATGCATCCCGCGTCTTCGACTCAATCATATCTGCATGCTTCAATAATAATTTTATGAATTCTTTTGCGTCAGCGCAAATCGCCGTATCCGGACGAACATTTATCTTGTGAAGCTCTCCATTATCAATGTCAACCATGACCTTGTACGCAGCGCGGGCAAAACCATCAAAATTATATCCTGTCTGAAGTAAATTCAGCCTTGCTCCAATACTCATAAAAAAGTCAGAATTCTGCTGTATAAAATTAGCATAGCGGTGTCCCAGACCCCCGGGTCTTCCATAGTATAACGGATTCTTTTCTTCGATAAGATCAATACCATTCCATGTCGTCAAAACCGGAATATTAAGGACTTTAATAAGCTGCTCAAACTCTTCCCGCGCGTCTGCAAGACGAATCCCATTACCGGCCATCAATACAGGCCGCTCCGCTTTGTTCAAATGTGCAATGACATCAAGCACTTTCCCTTCTAAATCCGGATCGGCAGTTTTCAGCTCCGGCTCATAACCCCGCAGGGTATCCTCATCCACCAATGTCGCCTGTACATCCAATGGAATGTCCAGCCAAACAGGCCCTTTTCTGCCATGCGTTGCTTCATAAATTGCCCTGTCCATATGATATTTGATCGATTCAGGTTCCGTAACCAACGCCGCATATTTAGTGATCGATGTGACGATTGATATAATATCCAGCTCCTGCATCCCCTGCTGCCTTATCCCCTGACCATTTATCATATCCAATCGTTTCACTTGCCCTGATACAACAAACACAGGGGTTGACTCCAAAAATGCCCCCGCAACACCTGTAAGCGCATTTGTTCCCCCCGGTCCCGTCGTCACCATCAACAACCCAAGAGTGTTATTTACTCTTGCATACGCCTCAGCCGCTATCGCTGCGCCCTGCTCGTTTTGGCAACATACATATTTGATCTTCTTGCTTTTCCCAAGAGAATCATTCAGATGCATCGCTCCGCCGCCTGGAAGCATAAACATATGTCCAACGTTTAATTCCTCCAGACGTTTTATCACATAATCCGATACCTTAATCATTTTGAATGTTCCCCCATTTATCATGCAAATTTACTGTCTGTCACAAACTCAAGGGTGATTGTGTCAGATGTAGTCTTCTTGTAATCTTCAAGCATGCTCTTTATTTCTTCGTTCAGTTCTTCCCATTTCTTTCCCGGATTAATCGGCGGAAGCGACGTATCATAATAGCTTTCATCATATTCATCTTCAAAGCCGTCAAAGCCAGCCAATGCAATATGTGTCGCATGCACTTTATTCAAAAGTCTCAGGCACATAATTCCTGCATTATCAAAATGCTCCCAGCCTCGCTTAACCAATAAATTAAAATTAACTACAATTTCTTTTGCATCTGCTCCCGTCTTTATATTAGATGTCACAATACGTTTCTTTTCGGCAAATTTATCCCGAAAAATCTCTTTTGCATAATCATACCTTAATGTATTGCTAAAAAACAAATAATCGCAGTCATATCCAGAGGCTACGCAGTTAACTCCAATGATAACCGGGTCATTCTTCGCAATATATGAATCAATTTTTTCTTTTTCATTGACAATCGATTTCCCCGGCATGATCAGCAACACTGATCGGTCGTAAAATACCCTTTTAAGCTCTGACAATGCCTTTTCATCGTCTACCACCCGACTCTGATAGTCTATATATTTCTGCTCCAGCAAATCATAATCATATTTCTTCCTGTCATCCGGAGACAGCGATTCAATGACATTCTTTATCCCGATGGAATTTGTGCGATGATCGTTGATCAGATACGCGATATTATTTACATGCGCACAGTAAAATCCTGAAATAAGATATGGGATAGAATATCCCCACTGATAATTCTCAAGGAAATACCCCATATACATATCAATCGCATCCATGATAACATTTACGTCATAGTTTGTATTATGCTTTCTGTTCAGATAATTGATCATTAACTCTGTCGTCGTGTTCCCGGCTCCGCGTCCCATACCGCAAAGGCTGCCATCGACGATCATCATCCGATCAGATTGAATCAGGCTCTCTACAAACTGAATGCTCAGTGAAAAAGACAACTGTTGATTATTATGAGAATGGAAGCCCAGCTTGATATCCTTGTCAACATATCTATCCAAAACCCCTATGATACGCGCCAGATCTTCATTATACATTGCTCCAAATGTATCGACAATTGACAGGCAGACAGGATGTGCTTTATTGATCTCCTCCGCAAGCGCAATCAATTCCTCGTCTGTGTACCCCAGTGTATTTGCCGCCTGAAAATACACCTTATACCCTTTCGCCTTTATCTGTGCACCTAAAGCTATTCCTTCCCTGAATTTCTCTTTTGGAAAAACGACCCTGATCGCATCAATGGATTTTCCATCATATATCGGAAGATTGTCCAGATTATAACGATCCCAGTCAATCATTGCTACGTACGTTGAATAATTGTTTTTATCAATCAAATATTGCTCTAGATCGCTCGGAACATGATAAAATGTCGTCCCTGACTCATACGATTTATCCTTCAGCCAACCGCACTCTATAATATCGATATTTGCATCCTGAAGTTTTTTGATGATTCCTTTGATAGCAGGCACGCCAAATCTGGAATTTACAATATAAGCGCCATCGCGCAAGGTACAATCCAGCATTTGAATTTTCTTGTTCATCTTTTCCTTTTCCCTTCCCTTCTTAAATAGAATAAAACCAAAGCTGTAATTTTATCCGTCTTACTGTATCAGCGCCTCTTTAATCACCTGTGCCATATAATCAATCATTTCATCCGTCATGCCCGGATATACGCCCACCCAGAACGTGTTATTCATGATTCGATCCGTAACTGCCAGATCCCCGATCACACGGTATCCCGTACCGGATGCACGCATCTGGTCAAAACAGGGATGCTTCGTCAGGTTCCCTGCAAACAGCATACGCGTCTGCACACCATGACCTTCAATATAAGAAACCACCTTGCTCCTGTCTATGCCTTCTTTACACGTGATCAGGAAACCGAACCAGCTCGGTCTGGAACCTGCGCACGCCTCCGGAAGGATCAGCTTGTCCTCTGTCCCTGCAAGCGCCGCGCGAAGCCGGTCAAAGTTATGCCTTCTCTTCTCCACAAAAGTCGGGAATTTCTTGATCTGCGCACAGCCGATCGCCGCCTGCATATCTGTCGCCTTCAGGTTGTACCCAAAATGCGAATAGACGTATTTGTGGTCGTAGCCGAGAGGAAGCTCCCCATACTGCCTATCAAAACGATGCCCGCAGAGGTTGTCCTGC
>CANQIW010000024.1 GCA_947624055.1 uncultured Lachnospiraceae bacterium | reverse complement strand
CATCATGAACACGATCTTCGACGGCTACGGCCCCTACAAGGGCGACCTGCAGTACCGCAGCCAGGGTTCGCTGATCGCCTTCGAGTCCGGCGAATCTGTCGCCTACGGTCTGTTCAACGCGCAGGATCGCGGTACGCTCTTCATCGGTCCGGGCGAGAAGGTCTACTCCGGGATGGTCATCGGTCAGAGCGCGAAGCCCGAGGATATCGAGCTGAACGTCTGCAAGACGAAACACCTGACCAACACCCGCGCCTCCGGCTCCGACGAAGCGCTGAAGCTGACCCCGCCGAAGATCCTGAGTCTGGAGCAGGCGCTCGAATTCATCGACACGGACGAGCTGCTTGAGGTCACACCGAAGAGCCTTCGCATCCGCAAGAAGATCCTGGATCCGACGCTGCGCAAGAGGGCGTCGTTTAAAAACAAATAATTTTCAAGAGAAACAGGGGACGGCGCGGCCGTTCCCTGTTTCTTCAAAAGCTTCATTTCTTTTTCTCTTCATAGGTCTTCCTGCAAATGTCAAACCAAATTTATCTTATTATCACCGTGCAGATGACCTTTTTCTTACCAGATCTGACAGTTATTTTCGCGTTCCCCTTCCCCACAGCCTTAATCACACCCTTGGGACTGACCGTTGCCACCTTTTTGTCAGAACTGCTATATGTAATTTTATCCTGACTTGTTACCGGGGTCACTACAGGTTTTAATTTCAGCGTTTTCCCTCTTTGAAGCGTTATCTTTTTGGAACGTACCTTGAGCTTGCCTGTAACTACCTTTGCGGTCTGCACTTTAACTTTGACCGTCTTTGAAGCACCGCTGGTAAGAGTAATTTTCAGTTTGGCTGTGCCTTTCCGACCCTGTGCCTTCAGCTTGAAAGTTCCTTTCTTTTTGTTCATCGAAGATACTTTTAGTATTTTTTTATTGCTGGACACAACTGACCGAATAGAATCACCGGCTGCCATTTCCTCTACTTTAAATTTCTTTGTGGACTGCTTTGTCTGCATCTTCAGGTTTTTCGCTGTCAGCTTCAAAATCGGACTCAGCTTACCGCCGATCTTCCGTTCTTCTTTCTGTCCACAGGAACTACAAACTCTGGTTTCTGTTGCGTCTGAAAGCACTGTTGCGTCCGCAGTCTTTATCCAGTCACTCCATGTATGCCCCTTGGGAAGTATTTTTTTCGTCTCCAGCACTGCGCCGCAAACCGTACAGCTGACCGTCTCCATGCCTTCTGCCTCACACCCCGGCTGTATGGCTATTTCGCCCGTTCCGGCAGTATGTTCTTTTCTGGGAATTTTCTCTGCTTCCAAAACTTTTCCGCAAACAGTACACTTCGTGCTTCTTTCACCCTCATCCGCACAAGTTGCGTCCTGAATGAAGCTGCCCCAGGTGTGCTCGACCATATCCACAAAATCATCCTTATACCAGTAATTGCAATTCACGCAATCGTACAGAGTGTAGCCTCGTTCCGTGCAGGTCGGCGCAATTACCTGCCGTTCGAATTCATGCGTCTCACATCTGTCCCATTTAGCGTAAAGCGTCATATCACCGCTAACCGGCGCCGCAAAATCCCATTTCATTGTCAGTTCTTCGTCGACATACCAGCCGAGAACATCTGCAATCACCGGCATCGTCAATACGGTTCCCCGGGAAGCCTTCACTTCCGTCTTCTCGTAGTTCCCATAGAAGCCCTGCTCGAAGGTAACTGTATATATGCCGGAATCCATAATCACAAAATCTGTATTTTCTCCGCCGTCATACCTTACCCGCACTCCAATCGTGTGCGGTTCGCCCGTAACGGTATAGAGCGACGATTCCTTGCAGCTGAACAGATAAGTACCGCCTCCCTTAAGTTCCGGGATCATTTCCGTGAGGTAAACTTCATCCTCATTTTCGTAATTATAAAGCTCCAGCATTCCGCCCGTCGCCCCGAGTCCGATATTGCGTATATGAACTGCAAGCCTGTTAGACGCCGTATAACTCTCGTTTTTCGCAATTACCAAAAGCTCTCCTTGTCCGATCGTAAACTCATATGTGTTTGTGCCCGTCCGCGCTGCATAACGATATGCCCCTTTTTCCTCCGGAAGTGTCAGCGTACACCTGAGCTCGGCCGTGCCACCGCCCGCAAGGCTCTGATTCAGAGAAACCGCGGCTGCCACAGTACCGTTTTCATCCAGTATCTCCGCTGAGACATCGGAAGCTGCCTCAGATGCAGTGTTTTTCACCTTCAGGGTAAGTTCCACATCGCTGCCCGGCTTCACCGTGCTTGCATCATAGTCCACTTCGGTAACTTCAAGGTTTGCATGCCCATCCAGAACCATATAGCAGAAATCGGTAATTGTTTTCAACGACTCTATATCTGTAATGTCCGTCTGGCTGAACGCAAGCGTCAATCTGCCGTTTTCATAGTAACCTGATACCCGCTCAATATATTTTCCATTGTCCACAAGTGTAATTGGCTGACCCCATGTCTTCCCTGCCGGGTCATAGCTTTGCACCATTACCTTCGTCCGCGCGTCCTGCACAACAAAATACACAAGCGACATATTCCCGGCGCTGTCCCCAAATATCTGATAATCACAGCCGGATGCCAGGCTGTCTTCCAGGAGCGTCTGTACTGCTCCGTTTTGGGATGTAATGTACTTAATGGAGCCTCCCTCTGCCCAGCAGAACGCGTCTTCCCCATGAATGAGCGCAGCATGAACCTTGCTCGTAATTCCGGACGATACCTCCGTTCTCTCCCTGCTGTTATCTGCACAGAGATACAGCCTCCGATCCTCTGTTGTCGTCAGGTCCATATCCGCATCCTCGCCTGTGGCCGTATAATGAACCCCGTTCAGGGAGCCAACTGCCTTCGTCAAGATAAGACCCCCTGTGACAGTTGCCTGCGCCTGCGTCCAAATACCGTCTCTATATGCCGCACTGTAAAATATGTTCTCGCCGGCAGCTCCCAAAGGATTCTTCTCACTGTTCACATACCATCGTGCCGTCAATGTCCCGTCATCCACAGTCAGCACCGGTTCCATCTCATACTCGTCATTGTCCGTTATCACTCCCAAAAGCATGCATTTCTTATCCGCCACATCAATTCTGGCCGTATTCAGTTCCAGCAGCGCCGACTGATCAGCAATCGTCATATCCGAAGCCAACTCCTCTTTCGCATCCTGCCAGATCACATATATATCCTCCCCGTCGGAACATACCGCCGGCGAAAAGTCCGCTGTTCCGTCATCCTCCAATGCCTGCGGCTTTGACCATGCGGAAGCAGTCTCATCAAATACCGAATAAACAACCGCCGTCCGGTTAGCGGAATCCCGTATATCTCCCAGATCATCCAGCCAGACCATCACTTTCCCGTTCACCGTAGATAGAATCGTCGGCTGAATGTCCATATAAGTACTGGCCTGCAAAACCTGCACCTCGTTAACCGCATCTGACACCATCCCTTTCCATTCAGAGCGCTTCGACAAATAGTCTCTGTCCATTTCCTCAACAATATCAGTATCTGTATCAGATATGGCCAACGCCACCTGCTCCTGCAATGTGGAAGTATAGCTATTATCCAAACTCGTCTGAGACACGCCTCCCTCTCGATAAATATCATATGTTCCGTCTATCAGCGAGACTCTCAGCAATTCCTTTCCAAGAACCCGTCCCATAAAACCGGCGCTCCCTGACAACGTCACTTTTTTCGGCCCATTTTTCTCTTTTCTTTTGAACGTTGACAGCAAAAAATCCGCTTTCAAATTCCCGTCCCCATAGAAGCCTCCGGACACTACGGAAGGCCAGCCGGCTCCGCAATACAGCGTCAGCCCTGCTGAGGGCTCCATAGTAATGTCCATTCCATGATCCCATTTTACGCTCGTCTTGAAAGAACCGCTGCCGTCAATTGCACAGACACAGGGAATAAAGGCAACGGCAAACCCGGTCTCTGAAGACACCTTTACCTTCACCTCACCGAAAAGACTTCCCTTGAGGTTCTTAAACACCGAAAGATCATTCTCCCCATATGAGTCAAACAGATCGCTCATAGAGCCTTCAAGATAACCGCCAAAATTGACAGAGATTGACACGGCGCCACTGCCTGCATGTTTATCCTTCTGCTTCAGTCTGTCGCGCAGATTATCGAAATCTACATTCGAAGCCTCACCGTTCAACAGTTTTCCAAGCGTTTTAGAAAAAGCAGTTCTTCCTGACCACTCCTTTTCCTTCTCCACAACCGCAGGATCCCCGCTTACAAAACCGCACTTGGACTTATCCAACTCAATATTCACACCCACGCGCACTTTTCCATTTCCGTCAACACTGAAATCCAGTGGAAAATTCAGGGAACTGAGTGAAAAATCTTTTCCTCCCAAAAGCGGTATATTATCGTCAACATGAATCTTAAAAGAACTTCCAAGTTCGATTTTCGAAGGCAGCCTGCGCGAATCTATAAAATGCAGGCGCAGTTTTTCCGATTTCACAATAGTGTTCGTCGCCTTGTCTATGAAATCAAGATAAACGTCTTCTCCAGCCGCAAATGCCGCGCAGCTTAACTCAAACGTACCGTTTTTTCCGCTCCTTGCGACTGTCTTCTTTCCCTGTCGGATCGCAAATTCATATTGATCTGTCCCTTGCTTTTCGGTTACAAACTGGAGACTGAACGTTTTACTTGTTCCGAAAATCGCGCCGCTTACATCCACAGACGCGTCATGATCCAGAATATCATACTGTGTCTTTTCGTAGGAAAGTACCGCGGAGGAAAGCGCCTCCTCTCCTGTTTTCAGCAAACGAATCACGGGCGCGGTATTCTCCTCGTCGAACAGATAGTTTTCTCTTACCTGTTCCTGATATCCCTCTTTCTTCAGCCTGAGCGTGTGCATCTGTTTCTTTGCGTCTTCCGCAGCATCCTCAAGCCTATCCGCACCCGCCAGTTCAGCTTCGGTAAAGCGGAGCGTAACTTCACCTCTTTTGTTTGTGTGGAGCGCGTCTAACATACCATAGACTACTTCCACATCCGCAAGAGCTTCTCCTGCAGTATCAGTAATCCTTAACAGATATTCGCCGGTCTCTGTTACACTCGATATCGGTTTTTCAACACATTGTCCTTTCACGATATTAGATCTGCTGCTGACCTTGGACGCAATAATGTCGTCAATCACATGAGCGTTTTCCTCGCAGTAATTGACAACCAGTCCTGTATCATTGATTGCCGCGGTTGAAAATGCATTTTTCCAGTGGTAAGCTGCGTCTTCCAGCGCGGTATATATTGTCATATTGCCCTGAAGATTTCGGCAACCTATAAAAATAGACCTCATGTTCATTACGCTGTCCGGAATATCCGGTGCTTTAACCAGTGATGTGCAGCCCTCAAACGTTTCAACCATATTTGTCACAGACGATGGAATCTTTGGCGCGTTCACCAGCAGGCTGCACCCTGCAAAAGTGTGTTCCATATTTGTTACTGACGTCGGTATTCTCGGCGCTTTCTCCAACAATCTACAGCCGGAAAACGCATAGCCCATATCCGTCACAGACAGAGGAATTTCAGGCGCGCTCGTTAATGACGCACACCCATTGAAAGCATGTCTTATATCTGTCACGGAAGACGGAATCTCAGGTGCTTTTTTCAGAGAGTTACAGCCACGGAAAACGCCGGCCATATTTGTCACGGAATGTGGAATCTCAGGTGCGTTTTCCAGAGAGTTACAGCCGCTGAAAGCAGAACGTATATCCGTCACAGATGCAGGCAGCTCCGGCGCATCTGCCAGCGATGCGCAATTATAGAATGTGTAACCCATATCTGTCACGCATGCAGGCAGCTCCGGCGCATTGATCAGCGATGTACAGCCATAAAAAGTGCCTTCCATATTCGTTACAGATACCGGAATCTCCGGCGCATATGCCAACGAGATGCATCCCTCAAATGTATAATTCATGTTTGTCACAGACGCAGAAAGCTTCGGCGCATTAACAAGCGCGCTGCACCGGTCAAATGTATAACTCATATCCGTCACAGAGCCTGGCAGATCCGGTACCTTTTCCAACGATACACAGCCCGAAAATGTTTGAGCCAAGCTCCTCACCAACGGCGGAATCTCCGGAGCATTTATCAATGATTCACATTCGTAAAAAGTACCTTCCATGTTCGTCACTGATTTCGGAATTACCGGCGCGCTCACTAACGATGTGCAGCTGCTGAAAGTATTATCCATATCTGTTACCAACGATGGAATCTCAGGCGCCTCTCTCAGCATTTTACAGCCGTTAAAGGTTCCATCCATATTTCTTACAGACGGTGGAATCTCCGGGGCTTCTTCCAGCATTTCACAGCCCCAAAAAGTCTTTTGCATATCTGTTACAGAGGGTGGTATCTCCGGAGCATTCAATAATGATGTGCAGCCGGAAAAAGCCATCCCCATATTTCTTACCGACATCGGAAGTCTGGGCGCGGTTACCAACGAGGTACATCCTTCGAAAGTATGGAATATATCATATGCGGTTTGCTTATCAAGATTAACGATCTCCTCCAGATTTGCACAATCCCTGAAAAAAAATTCCATGCTGCCGTTATGTAAAATGTCCTTTTCCGGAAAGATGACTTTTCTTACTCTTCTGTTAAAAACAGAACCATATAGATCAATAAAATAGTCTATGTAATCTGCACTAAACGTTACATCATAGGATATACCATCCACTGTGTACGTTTCCGGTATGGAAATAGCCTCAGCCTCTCCGCCATAATAATACAGATATACCACAGCCTTTTTTATTTCACCTGTTTTATTGTTTTTACTTAAAGACAGCTGGTAACCCCAGTCTCCAAGCGGTGGTATTACAGCGCTTTCCTCTGCCGTTTCCTCAGCTATCGTTTTGATTGCGGCGCTCTCCTCCGCCATTATCTCAGATTCCTCTGTTTCAGTCTCCATGTCCCCTTTCATCCTCGTAAACGTTTCCGTTGACTCCCACTGCGTTTCCATATTTTTCCCAATCCATGCATGGGTAAGCCGCACAGTATTTGTGCATATCTCCCGGGCATCCTCGGCGGAACCTGCTTCCGTGTCTGAGCAATTTTCCTCCTGTTCTGTTGACAGTTCCGTCTCTGGCAGGGATTCTGTTTCCTGCCGCAATTCTGTTCCTGACTCGGATTTCGTTTCCATATTCTCAGCAGACGCCGCAGTGGATTTCAGCTGCATGGAGACGTGTACCGTATACGGCGCAACCGAGCTCTCAGGAAAACAGAAACGGATCCCTTCCTCCGTCGTTTCGAAGAAAAGGCTCTCCCCTTCCGCCTCTACGGAAGCGACACACCATTTGTCCGTATCAAAAACATCCTCCAAGCTATAATCCGCCATCAAAACACCCGGCGTAAGCGTTCCCGCTGTCACACTCCAGATATAGGCTCTGTTCACCTCATCATATTCGCATGTCTGCTCTATCCCGTTTGCCAGATCCTGCGGCGGTAAAATCAATGCAATTTCAGAGGAAGCCTGTACAACGCAATCTCCCGCTGTTTCTGGCAAAACAAGCGTTTCTTTTGCCTGCATTCCGCAAAACAAAGCGTCATATTTCAGTTTTGCCTGCAATTCTATGTATCCTTGCCCACCGGCGAAGTCTGCACTCTCCACTTCTTCTCCAAAGACAATCCTCACCTCATTATCCGCAAGCTCAAAAGTACCCGCATGAATCCTCTGCCCGGCCGTATTTTCCATTTCAAATACATCCGGCATCACTTCTCCATAATCAAGGTATTGAGACGGAAGCGACACCAAAAGCTCGTCACCAGCCTTGAGCCCCGTGTCCTCTGCTGCGCTGTAATCCAGACACAGGGAGTAACCCAGCTCCTTTATGGAGGATGCGGAAAAACCTGTAAATATCAGCTGGTTATCCTCTACCGAAACGATTGTCCTTTCTTCTGTCGGATTCTCTTCCGTCCCGCGTACCACCCATGCATCCGTTACAGACAGAGACAAGACAGCGGAATCGTCGGATATATTCCTGTATGTACTCTCCGGCTGAACCTGTTCCGTCTCGGATTCCAGTTCAGACTGCAGTTCCCCTTCCTGATCGTTAAACTCCTCTACATCAACAACAAACTCATCTCCTTCCCAGAAATCAGCGCCATCTTTCGTTTCCGTATTCTCTATCGTATCCTCCTCTGTCCTCTCTACAAATTCAACAGTCGGCGTACCTGCTGTAAACGTAAGATTGTCCTCGTCAAGCACCCATGTTCTCTCCGCTTCCCTTTCATCTGTGCCTTCCTCCACTGCTCCTGCATTCGCCGGCTCAGGAGACTCAGGGCTTTCTTTGCCCTCTTCCGTTTCGGAAAACCCGACGTCTTTATCCGTCTCTGTCTCAATGGAAACTTCTTGTTCTGAAAATGATTCCGTCCACTCAGAAGATGCTATCGTCTGCATACTCCCCTGTAAACTCAATGTCACTGCCAATACCGTCGCCAATGCCCTTCTCTTCATGCTCTTTCCCCATTTCTTCGCCATTTTATGATCTATCATACGTCATTCACAATTCATAATTCATAATTCATAATTCTTTGAATTCTGGAAACTCTCTTTATTGTACAGATATTTTAACTCATTTTGAGTTGGAAATCAACGTTAAATATTGATCTGTATTAATATGTCTAGTACGAGGTGATCCCATGATCCATCATATACGAATGAGAAACCTGCGGGAAGACAACGATCTTTCGCAGAGCGAAGTTGCAGATTATCTCGGCGTTGCACAGACAACCTACTCGCAGTACGAGCGCGACGCCCGTTCAATACCGATTGAATATTTGATAAAACTATGTAAATTTTATCATGTTTCCGCTGATTATATGCTTGGTCTCTCCAATAAAAAGTAAGTTTAGGGGCACAGCGCCTCCTGTAATCTGCTTTCACCGTGGCTCAAACAGATAAGAACCGATATGTTCTTATCTGTTTATTTTTGCGCTTAGAACCACCGAAACGCGATCTTCCACTTCTTCGGCTGCCGCAGCAGGCTCTCGTACTCCTCCACGGTCAGCACCTCTTTGAGGTCGGCGAGTTCGTCGCCGTCCACGACCGCGTGCAGACAGTCTGAGAAACATAAGCCCGGATAGAGCACACACCACCAGTTATGTCCCTTCGCCTCGCCGAGCCGGATGCGCAGCGCATCGTACCAACCCGCCGGGAACGTGCAGTCCCCATAACTGCGTTCCGGGAAATAGCAATTCTCCACGGACGCCTGTGCGCGATAAGTCACCCCCTGCTCTTCCAGCACCCGGTTTGCGGCTTCCTCAATCCCGGAAAGATGTTCGAAAAGGAAACGGAGTTCGGATTCTTTCCCGCTGTCCGTATCCTTTTGCTCAGCTTGTCCTTCTCCTGATTTCGCAATCCACTCCAGAACCGCGTCGCGCACCAAAAGCTTAACTGCCTGATCCTCCTCGCTGTCGCTGTTCGCCAGCACATGGAAGCGCAGCACTTCCTCCGCGATCCCACGCTGCAGGAACGCACGATGTGCCGCGGATACCCCAGTATTCAATACCAAAGCACAGGCAAGCACGCAAAGGATCGTGCCGCCCCAATTCCCTGCCGTTCGCAGGCGTACTTGATTCATTTTTGACCAAATATTTTTGCATAACATAAAAGGCAACCCTCCCTTGTATCAGGAGTGTTGCCTTATTTTTCCATCTGTAATCAGATCATTTTCATTCTGCGCGGCAATTTTCACAGAGCCGCTCTTTCTTTGCGCGCAATCTTCCCTGCGCGCAAAAATCATCCGCATGCTTCTTTACTTCCGCGCATCCAGCACTCGCAAAGCCTGCGCCGCCCTGTCCAGATGTGAATTCTTCACCTCGTCGAACGCGCCCGCATCCGCCAGCCGCGCGATCTCCGGATCGATCGGCAGTTTACCGAGCACAAAGGAACCGAGCTCCTCCGCCACCGCGTCGATCTTGCTCTCCCCAAACACCGCGATCTCCTTTCCGCAGTCCGGACATTTGAGATAGCTGTAATTCTCGATCAGGCCGAGAACCGGAATGTGCATCGTCGCAGCCATATTGTAGGCTTTCTTCACGATCAGCTTCACGAGATCCTGCGGCGAGGTCACGATCACGATGCCGTCCACCGGAATCGACTGGAACACCGTAAGAGGCACATCGCCCGTTCCCGGCGGCAGATCCACGAGCAGATAATCCAGCTCGCCCCAGATCACATCGGTCCAGAACTGTTTCACCACCCCGGCGAGCACCGGCCCGCGCCAGATCACGGGCGCTTCCGGATCAGGCATCAGCAGATTGATCGACATCACCTTGACGTCGTTCTTCGTCAGCACCGGATACATGCCCTGGTCGTCCGCCATCGCAGGCCCCTTCAGCCCATACATCCGCGGGATCGACGGCCCGGTGATGTCCGCGTCCATGATCCCGACGCGATAGCCCTGCGCCGCCAGAAGATTCGCCAGCGACGCGGTCACCATCGATTTGCCCACACCGCCCTTTCCGCTGACAACGCCGATCACATGTTTGATCTCCGAATAAATGTTCAGTTCCTCCAGAAAGCTCTGCGGCTTGTTCGCGCTCGGACAGCCCTCACAGCTCTCCTTGCTGCAGCTTGCCGCGCTGCTGCATGATTTCTCCGCCATAATGCTACCTCCTGTTCCCGCGTATTAAATCCGCTCTACCCTACTTCTATTCTGCAATAGTGACCGGCGTCAGCCCTGCGCTGCCGCAAGAAGTCTGCTCAGCGCCAGAGCCTGTTCCGCCGCATATCTGCTTCTGTATGTCGGATAGCTCTTCATACGGTATTTGTATAATTTCTTCAGGAATTTATCGTCTTCCGTCTCCGTCTTGATCTTGCACGCCTTCACCGCGCTGATCGCCGCAGTCTGTCCGTGCTGGATCGAATAGCTGTACACCGCGCCCCTGACGACTGCCGGCCGGCTGGCAAGATCGATGCCGGCAAGAGCCAGCATCCGCTCCACCGGATCATAATACTCCTGCTTCGCATATTCGTCCTGCAGCTGCGCGAAAAGCTTCGGATTGCGCGCATAGACCTTGTGCCAGGCCTTATAAAATTTCGTATTGCTCTTCAGCTTGGTGCCGTCTGTGTATTTTGCGTATTTCTTAAATTCCTTGCAGAGCGTCGGGTTCTGCGCATACGCGTACTTCACGAACGGAAGCAGCGAATACCGGTTGTCAAACTGATAGGCCCCGCACGCGTTTCCGTGGTCGCCGCCGGTCTGGTCATATGCCTCGGAGCCCGATTCGAAGGTCAGGAAAAACAGCATGTCCTCGTTGGGCGCTCCCTCATCGGCCAGAGGAGTGCAGATTCCCCGTTCGTCAACCATGTACTTTCTTCCGTTATATGTAACCGTCTTGTTCTTCTGGAGCACGCCGTTCTTGCCGAAATAGTAAAGCTTTTTGCCGATGCTGAAGATTCCCTGTACCCTCGTCTCCGTCGACTTGCTCACATAATACATCTTGTCGCCAAACCGGATCCACCCGGTCATCATTTCGCCGTCCGCGGTGTAGAAATAATATTGACCGTTTATCTTCTGCCAACCGGTCGTAAGATTTTGGACCAGTTTCCCGTCGTCTCTCACAAATACACGGGTATTCACGCCGTTTACCTTCTTTGAAACCCATGTGTTGCGATCCATATATCCGTCTTCATCCAGATGTCTGTCGTCGACCCACTTGTTCTTCACAAGCTTCGTTCCATCCTTGTAGCACTGCATATCTCCGTCTCCGACCGACTTCCATGTGTAAGTCGCCGCGCTCGCGCCAAGCGGCGTCCCCAGCATCAGAAAAAGAAGTGAAAAGAGCAATACCCCTCTCGCTATCGCTTTTGTTCTCATATCCGATCTCCCCTTATATCCGTATGTAATCTTCGCAACACTCCGCACTCTATTTTACAGCATGCCAGACAATTCTGCAAGCAAAAGCGAAATATGTTATTTCCTTGTCCGGCAATATATGGTAAACTATTCTGAAAAAAGGATGCTTATCTTATGGACGGAAAAATCCCCGAAAGAAAAATCTGGAAAAAGATCATTGGCCTTCTGCCCGCGAAGCAGAGATTGCGTTTCCTGTGGATTCTGGTGATCCTGGCAGTTTCCGCGGTTTTAAGCCAGCTTACCCCGCTCGCCGTCGGCTACCTGACCGACCATGTTCTGGATGGGCAGGACGTCTCCTTTTCTGCGGTACTCCCCGTGCTTCTGCTGATCCTTCTCGTAAATGTCGTAAATGAGGTGATCAAGGTCGTGCGCAGGCTGATCGTCGAGGACACCGCGACGCAGGCGGAAAAGACCGCGCGGCAGAAAGCCGCCGCATCCCTTCTCAAAGCTCCGCTGTCCTACTTTCGCGGTCATATGACCGGAAACATCCACGGACGGCTGAACCGCAGTCTCGAGGGAACGGTCAGGCTGATTAAGCTGATGTTCATGGACTTCGCGCCCGCCGTCACCACCGGCCTCGCCGCGATTGTGACAATTTTCTGGAGGCTCCCGATTCCGGTCGCCTGCCTCGTCATCCTGGTGATTCCGGTCGGCACCTTTCTCGTATTTTGTCAGATCAGTACACAGCGGGGAATCCGCGTCGAGCTCATGGAGACGCGCGCCGACATGGACGGCACAATCGTCGAGCTTCTGGGCGGCATCGAGACAATCCGCACGCTTGACAGCGCGCAGGCGGAGGAAGACCGCATCCTCGGCCGCTCCGAACAGCTTCGCAGAAAAGAAATGCGCCACCACAGGGCAATGGCGTTCTACGACTGTCTGAAATTCATCAACGAGGCCTTCTTCAGCGTCCTCGTCATCGGCCTCTCTGTCCTGCTGGCCTCGCACAGGGTCATTTCGGTCGGCACAGTACTCACGGCCTATCTCTGCTTCACCCAGCTGACCGGGCCGCTGCGTGAGCTGCACCGGATTCTGGATGAATTCTCCGAGTGCGTCGTTTTAGCCAGCGACTACTTCCGGCTGCTGGAGCTGCCGGTGGATTTCTCCTATCTGCCAGACGCGTCCGCCGAGCCGGATCGAACCGCTGTACGCTCCGAACAGGCGATCCCGTCCGCAGACTCCATACAAGCCGACGCCGTTCGGCCGCCGCAGACTCCGGAAAAGCGCTTCGCGCAAAAAGACGACTCTGCAAAAACCAAAGCTTCGCAGAATATGTCCGCGCGTCGCTCAACTCCTGCCTCCAACGACATACAGATCCGCGGAGTGTGTTTTGCCTACCCGGAAAAGCCGGATCAGCCGATCCTCAACAAGATCGATCTGGAAATCCCTGCCGGAGCCTTTCTCGGGATCGCCGGCCCCAGCGGATGCGGCAAATCCACGCTGATCAAGGTCATCGACAGGCTCGAGCAGGCGCAGGGCGAGGTCCTTCTGGGCGGTCAGGCGCTGTCCGCTCTTTCACGGGAGGCTCTCGCCCGGAACGTCGCTCTCGTGCCGCAGACTCCGTTTCTGATCGCGGACACAGTATACAACAATATCCGTTATGGAATGAAGCGTGAGGTTTCTCCGGAAGAGGTGAAAGACGCAGCGCGAAAGGCAAACATTGCCTCCGACATCGAACGATTTCCGGGCGGGTATGAATTCCGGATCGCGGAAGGCGGATCCAATCTCTCCGGCGGCCAGAGGCAGCGGATCGCGCTGGCCCGGATCTTCCTGCGCAGACCCCGGATTCTGATCCTCGACGAGGCAACTTCTGCGCTGGACAACACCTCAGAAAAATGGATCCAGCATGAAATCGAGAAGCTAAAGGAAGAATACGGCACGACCGTGCTCTCAATCGCACACCGTCTTACCACATTAAGGAACTGCGACGAAATCATCGTCATGGACAAGGGACGGATCGTCCAGAAGGGTAAATATGATGAACTGGAAGCCACGCCCGGCATCTTCCGGGACATGGCGCTGGGGATTCTGAAGTAGAAAGCAGGAACTTTTTGGCGGGCGCCCCATTCTCCCGCAGCTCTCGGGTAACCCCTGTCATACCATCGGCGTGTGGTCGGGACGAAACTGTCCCCCCCCTTTAAATAAATTTATAGCCTGTACCAGATCTCAGAAGTTCGCGCTGTCGTCCTCGAGCAGCTTGCGCAGGTAGCGGCTGACGACACGCGAAAAGCTCTCAATGCTGCGGATGTATGCGAAATCCTTGCCGAAGATCTTCTTCTCCGCCATCAGCTCTTTTTCCCGCCCGGTGAACACGCCGAGCACACAGACGCCCTTTCCTCGCAGCTTTCGCACCTCGAAGGCGGTGTCGGTCACCGCGTAGTCCCCATAATACGGTCGTGGGTTGCGGCTGTTCGGCCGGTTCACGATGATGTCGTTCGGCTTGCCGTCGCTTAGGACGATCAGGATTTTGCCTTCCTCCGGGCGCTGCAGCAGCCCGTCGCCCACGGCGCGGATCGCCAGCCCGTCCCGGTTGTTCGAGGAGGTCACATACTCCAGCACGCGCCGGTTCTCCTCGCGCGGCGCGTCGTATTCCCGGAACCTCTGCAGGATCGTATAATCCCAGAAGCTGCAGAAGCTCATGATGCGGTGCGGCACATGGTTGTTTGACAGCGCCTCGCTGATGATGTAGGCCTGCAACGCCACCTGCCCCTGCCGGTCGCGCTGGGAGCCGCTCGCGTCGATCAGGATATCGACCGCGAACTCTGACACGTTGCGTTTCATCGTCTTCACAAAGAGTCTGCCCGGGTCTTCCATCCTGCCCACTTTCCAGAGAAACCGCGGGACGATCTGTCCCGACCAGGCCGCGCTCTCCTCCGGTTCGCTGCGGCGGTACAGGGAACGCTTCAATTCATCCGTGAGCTGCTCAATGTTGCGCGCGAGCATATTTTTGCTGTTGCGAAACAGCGTCCGGTTCTTCTCCGCGTGCCTCCTCGCGTTCACGAACTGCGCGTTCGCGAGCACGGGGTTTCTGAGGACGCCGTCCGTGAAATAGAGGCTGCAATCCGCGTGCGCCCCGCGGCAAAGCCGCTGGTTCAGCCTCTTCTGTTCCACTTCCGAAAGGTACGATCTGCCATAGTTCAGTTCAATGTACGAGTGCATCTTTGCCGCGGCCTCCGGCGAGATCAGCGTCACCTTGCGCTTACCCGGATTCCTCGGCGCGTCCTCCTTCTCGTCCTGCTCCTCCTGCAGCGTCGTCACCTGGCTGTTCATCTTGTTCATGTAGCGCTCAAGCAGATCCTCGCCCATCTCCTCTTCCAGAAAATCGCTCCAGTCGAACTCCTGCAGATCCTCCGGCGTCACAGCGAGCACATGCTCCAGATCCCCGTGCTTGCGCACGAAGCTCTTGTCGATCAACGCATTGTAGAGCTCGTCCGTCGCGCGGATCAGCTCCATTGTATCGCGCGCGTCCTCCAGAGAACGGATCAGCCGCAGCGCCTCTTCGATCTGCCTTTCGCAGTGCCAGTCGCCCCGCAGATACCCGCGCAGCAAGGCGATCTTGATCCTTCCCGGCAAGGACGCGCTCATCCGATGGAAGGACAGATCCAGCAGATCCGAGAACGCCCTCTGCCGCAGCTTTGGCACACCGGGCCGCTCCTCCGCGATCTTCCGGTACACCGCCGCGTCCACGCAGAGCTGCGCGAGCTCCGTCAGCGGCTGCTCCTGCGCCCCATAATATACCTTTTTCACAAGGTAGAGCCCCAGCTCGTCCCGGTCAAAAAAGCGCGCAAAAGCGCCCTGCTTCACCGCATCATACATAGAGATATACTTCGATCGGTGCCAGGACTCCATATCGAGCTTCGTGTCCAGCCGGTAATCCCCGCTGACCGTCCACATCAGGTTGCGTATTCGGTTTTCCGCTTCTGTCATGAGGTCGTCGGATATATACAGCTCGTCCATTTTCTTCTCCATTTGCTTAGTATGTGTTTGCCGTGGCATTGACCAATCCCTGCAAGGGCGTCCAGGTAACCATAATGCGTTAAACACGACTTTATGCCTCGAAAATTTCTGCCGGTGTCCAACTCTCCGGGATACGCGTCATCACGATGTCCTCCACGATCTCCCGCTCGAACAGATCAAAGCTCTTATTTACAATGCCCATGCGGATCGCAAGTCTGGGAGCAAGTCCCGCGCGCACGGTCTTGAGCGCGCCAATCAGGCCGCGCAGGTCGAGCGGCTTCGTCGAGATCTCGTTGTTGTTCGCCTTCGTCTGCAGGTCGAGGAACAGCCCGCAGATCTGCTCCAGCCCTTCTTTGCGGAAATCCGGAAAGACCCGTTCCAGAATATAGTACAGGGTGTCCTCCGTCGCCATCGGCATCTCAATCACCAGAAAGCGCGACACCAGCGCCTCGTTGAGCTCGCGCGTGCCCGCGTAGCCGTAGTTCATCGTGCCGATAAAACGGGCCGCGTCGTGCAGATTTACCTTTTCATAGCCCGGTATGTCCAGAATCCTGCGATAGTCGAGCGTCGCGTGGAGCACGGAGACCGCGTCGTTCTTCGCCATGTTTACCTCGTCGAAGATACCAAACCCTCCGCTGACCGCGCAGTCATAGACCGGACCCGTGCGCAGCTGTACCTCTCCCGCGCGGAAGGTATCCGTGCCAATCAGCGCGCTGCTGTCCATGTTGACATGAAATGAAATGTTCCACGAAGGTCTGCCGAACACGTAGGCAAGATTCTCCGCGAGGATGTTTTTCCCGGTTGCCTTCGTGCCGGTCAGAAGGATATTCTCCCCCTGCAGCAGCGCAGCCGCCGCCATCTCGAACGTCTCGCGCCCGTAGTACGGCAGCATCGGCTGAATGATTCTCGGCCGCAGCTTCTCCTCCACCGGATATTTCTCCCGAAACTCCGCGATCGCGCGCAGAAGTTCCTTGCTCACCTGCTGCTCTTCCAGCGACTGAACGATATAATCCATGTGATTGCCTCTCCTGTCTTTCTCTATGTCTGTCTGTTTTCCTGAACCCATGTGGATCTGTCGGAAATTCCGAACACTTGCCCCGCTTGCCCGTAATGGAACTATCAAAAACCGCCCCTGCGGACTTCAAATCTCCGTAAACGAATACCGCTCCTTGATCCCGGAGGCGATGATGTCGTAGACGATCGTCCCGTCCGACTGCACGGTCTTGTCGAAGGTGACTTCCCTGCCCTTGAACTTCTCCTGCAAAAAGGCGTCGATGTCCTCGATCTCAAGCTCTTCAATGAACACATCACGCATCTGGTTGTTCGCACACTTGTTAAAAATCTCCCACACAGTCTCATAGCATTTCATACGTCCGGCACTCCTCTCTTTACTCAGTCCTCCGCGCCTCCACGATCTTTTTCGTCCTATTCCAGACGCAGTGGTCTGCCGTCTTCCCTGCAGCTGCTTCGAAATATATCCTTTCAATGTTTTTTCCGTACAGATTTAAAGCATATTACTTCGATATTCTTTCCGCGCGGATTTTCAGCAGCTCATCCGTCAGCTTTACAGCGACGTCCTCCTTGCTCATCAGCTCCAGCTCCTGCGCGCCCTGCGCGCTGATCAATGTCACCACGTTTGTGTCGGTCCCGAAGCCCGCGCCCGCTACCTTTACATTGTTCGCGGCGATCAGATCGAGATTCTTGCGCTCCAGCTTCTCTCTCGCGTGCTCGGCCATATGCTCAGTCTCCATCGCGAAACCGCAGAGGATCTGCCGCTCGCCCTTGTGCACCCCGAGCCACGCCAGGATATCCTGCGTACGCTCGAGCTCGATGCTCAGCTCATCGTCAGATTTTTTCACCTTCTCATCCGCCACGGTGGCAGGGCGGTAATCCGCCACGGCCGCCGCCTTGATGATCATGTCCTGCTGCCCGGCGCGGGATGTCACAGCCTCGAACATCTCCTGCGCCGAACCGACCGGTATCACATCCACTCCGACCGGGGCGGCAAGGCTCGTCCGCCCGCTCACCAGCGTCACCTCAGCTCCGCGCATCCGACAGACATGCGCGATCGCATAGCCCATCTTCCCGCTCGAGTGGTTCGACAGAAAGCGCACCGGATCGATCGGCTCGATCGTCGGTCCCGCCGTCACGAGCACGCGCAGCCCTGCCATATCCTTCTCAAACGCGATCTCATTCAATACATGCCCGACGAGCAGGCTCTCCTCCGGGAACTTTCCCTTCCCGCTGTCACCGCATGCCAGATGTCCGACCGTGGGCTCGATGACCTTCCAGCCATACTTTTTCAGGAGCTGCTCGTTGTCCTGCGTCACCGGATTCTCATACATGCGCGTGTTCATCGCCGGGGCGATCAGCCGAGGGCAGCCGCACGCCAGCAGCGTCGTCGTCAGCATATCGTCCGCCAGCCCGTGCGCCAGCTTCGCCATCACATTGGCCGTCGCCGGCGCCACGAGCGCCAGATCCGCGCGCTTCGCAAGCTCCACATGCTCCACCTCGAACGGATGGCTCCGGTCAAACGTGTCCGTCAGGCATTTGTTCCCGGTCAGCGTCTCAAACGTCACCGGTCCGACGAACTGTGCCGCATTCTGTGTCATGATCACATGTACGTCCGCATGCTGCTTTTTCAAAAGACTTGCCAGATTTGCCGCCTTGTATGCGGCAATGCTCCCGGTCACACCGAGGATCACTGTTTTTCCCTGTAACATTCTGCTCCCTCTGCTTTCTGTACTGCTACCGTCAATCGACAATTTAATGTGTTGTCACTTGCGGTTTCTCCTCACACAGCCCTCCACAGCAGCTGCCCGTCCTCGAACAGCACCTCCAGCCGTCCGGCATCCTTCAGCCACGCCAGGTAGGAGCGCACCGT
>CANQIW010000023.1 GCA_947624055.1 uncultured Lachnospiraceae bacterium | reverse complement strand
CCTGATTGTTCACCTGCATCTGGTTGATCTTCGCGACGTTCTTCTCGACCGGATCCTCGATCGTCGAGATATTCACCTGACGATGCGAGAGATCCTCGAGGATCATGTAGAGCGTCGTCGACTTGCCGGAACCAGTCGGTCCCGTGATATAGATGATCCCGTTCGGGGAGCGCAGCATCCTGGAAAATTTCTCGTAGTCGCTGTCCGTCATGCCGTAGGTGCGGTTGTGGTCGATCGTGGCGTTGCTCGCCAGCAGACGCATAACCGCCTTCTCACCGAAGACCGTCGGGATGACCGACACACGGATGTTGATCATCTGCCCGTTCACGCGCACTTTGCAGTGGCCGTCCTGCGGAATACGCCGCTCCGCGATGTCCATGCCGGAGATGATCTTGATACGCGCGATCAGAGAGCTGTGCAGCCCCTTCTGCAGCGTCACGTAATCGACGATCGTGCCGTCGATCCTCATGCGCACGAGCGTCTTGTCCTCGAACGGCTCGATGTGGATATCACTCGTGTTCGTCGTGTAGGCGCGCTGGATCAGGCTGTTGAGCAGCTTGATGATCGGCACCTCGCCGTCGCCGTCCTCGAGCTCCAGCTCCTCCATCTCGTCGTCCTGGAAGACCTCGTTCGCGGTACTCGCCGCGCGGTGCGCGGAGACCTCGGAATAATAGTAGGAGATCGCCTTCTCCAGAGGCGCCTTCTCCGCGAGCTGAATCTCCAGCTCCATGCCCGTGATCTGGCGGATATCCTCCATCGCGTAAAAATTCAGCGGGTCGTTCGTCGCCACGACCATGTGGTTCTCCTGCACGGAGAGCGCCAGAATATCGTATTTCTCGGCGAGCTGCTGCGGAATCTTCGACACTGCCTGCACGTCGATCTGCAAGTTGGTCAGATCCACCCGCTCCAGCTGCAGACGGCTCGCAAGAGCCTCCAGCATCTGCTGCTCTGAAATATACCCCTGCTCGATCAGCACCGTCCCCAGACGTTTGCCGCTGTCACGGTGCTCCTTCTGATAAGCCAGCGCCTGCTCAAGCTGTTCATCGGTGACATAACCGTATTCCTTGAGCACCTCACCGATTCGGATATTTTTGATCTGGCTCATATCCTTCTTCCTCCCATCTCGTCACTTGCTTCTGTTACGGCCTCCAGCCGACACGTCCTGATCCCGGCGTCCTCGGATATTCTTCCTTCACATTCCCGGCCGACAAAGGACAGCAGCCACTCCGCTTCCGGCTGCCGATGGCAGTTACTGCTGCGCATCCGTCTGCTGCGCCGCTGCAAACAGATCGCTCGCCCTGTCAAGCAGCCGTTTCGCAATGTCTTCGTTGCTCTCGGTGTTCGCAGCAACATTCTCATACAGGCTCTTATCGCACATGTACATCTCCATATCGAGGACGAGCTGACGCGGATTCTCCTCGATCTCCGTGCTGCCATCCTCCCGCACAACCCTGCGGATCGTCCCATCCTGATAAGTGATCCCGGTCACACGGATCGCCGGATATCCGTTCACCAGAGAATCGATCAGCTGCTGATAGCTCTCCTCCGATCCCTCCACGGACAGCCGGATCGCACAGGTGTAAATCTGATCCTGCACATCCACCCGCACCGGATGCGCGTCGCCCTCATACGCCGCGGCAGCCTCCTCGAGCGCCTGCTTCTGGTTCTGCATGCCCTCATCGATCGCGTCCGTCACCGTACCGCTGTCCTCCTCCGATGACGCCTCGTTCAGCGCGTCAGCCACCAACTGTTCCTTCTCCGCTCGCGCAAGCTCGGAACGGCTGTACGGGTTCGCCACCGTAAACGTCGCCGGCTGAATGTTCAGCCCGATGCTCTCCAGGCCGTGCGCGATCACGATGTTGGTAATCTCACGGTCCACCTCCTGGCTCGTCATCAGATCGTAATACTGCGCGGTCTCGTCCGCCGCCGTCTGCTGCAGATCCCGGAAGCTCTGCTCATAGTCCGGGAGCATCATGATCTTCATCTTCATCTCCTGCTGCTCCGCCTGAGCATCGGAGATCTCCAGGTCGAGGTCGTCCATGCGCGTCATGGCCGGCATGATGATATAGTTGACAAAAACCACCGCAATCAGCACAATCGCCAGCAGGGAAAGCAAAAGCTTGTCTTTGCTCGTCATTTTCATCTGCATCTTCCAGTCACCTTACCTTCCCGCCTGCTCGGACAGATAGCAGTTCACGTTGATCGTGTACAGCAGCTCCGTCTCGTCAAATGTATAGCCAGAATACTGAATATCGTCAAAGATACCGGAGAGCTCCAGCATATCGATAAACTGGTTGATCATCGTCACTTCCTCCGCCCGCGCGTCCACGCTCAGCTCGCCGTCGCCCGCGTCGTAGGACTTGATCTCCAGCTCCACAGCCTGAGCCGCCGCGCAGTTCTGCAGCTCCTGTACGACGCTGCTGTTCATATATGGGAAGGAGAGAATGCAGCCCTCCACCCACTGGATCTGGGCAATCTTCCCGGACAGCTCCGCAATGTACCCCTGCACGGTGTCCGCCTGATTGCACTGCTCAATATTGGCCGGATCCTCAATGTAGTCCCTCAGCTCCTTCAGCTCCGCCCTTTTCTTCCGCTCCTGCAGCAGCAGGAAGGCGGCCGCCGACCCGAGTACAGCCAGCAGGATGACCGGAGGGATCACATAGCGCTTCCAGATCCTCGGTCCTTCCTCCTTTTTCTTTACCTTCTTCTGCGCGGGAACCACCAGATTGATGTCCTGCTTCACATGGATCATGTTGCCGAGCTCCGCCACGTATCTGCTGAACTCCTGATCCATCCCCTTCGGCATGCGGATATGCTTCTCCGGCTGAAGGAGCTCACAGGTACCTTCTGTCCCGGCCTCCGCCATCGCCTCACGGTAAATCTCAAACTCATTGCCCTGCGTACCGGCCAGATAAACCTTCTCAATCTTTTCATGGATCTGCTGCGTGATCGCGAACTGCTGGATGTTGTTGACCAGCCGTGCCAGTTCCATGCCGAACTGCATCGTACCTGCCTCGCAGAACACGCGCCGCTGTGTGGCGTAGACCGATTTCCCATCCACCCACAGCATGCTGCTGATGCTGGTGCCGTCGATCATATGCACCACGCAGACCTTGTCGCGCACCTGCCGGAGCGTACCCAGAAGCTTGTTGCGGCAGGTACGGGCGACGCTGATGGAGGACACCTTGACGCCCAGCCCCTTGAAGAGGCTCAGATAGCCCTGCACAAAGCTGCGGTCCGTCATGACCGCGTGCACAGAGATCGTCTTCTTGTCCGCGCCCTCGAGCATGTAGTCCAGGATCGGATCCTTCTGATCCGACACGTCGCCGAACTCCATCGGCAGAACTTCACGGATCTTCTTGTCGCCCGCCTTCGGCAGCGTCAGGGATTTCAGGACAAGCTGCGAGCTGTTGATAACCAGCGCCACGCCCTTTTTCGGCAGCTTGTTCTGCTCCCAGAACTCCTTCAGCTGATCGGAAAGATCCGCCTCATTCGTGATAATGCCGTTGATCAGGCTGCCCTCCGGAATCTCCACAGAGCAGACGCGCTTCACGCGGATCTTCTTTCCGCCGGTTCCCACAACCGCATTGATAGTATTGTTTGACAGATAAACTGAAGTTGTCATAGGTACCCCCAACCTCTTTGCAATTTATTTCTTCTTATGTCTGATCGCGTTGTATCATTCCGGACTTTGCGGTCAATAGCCTCCCCCGATCGCGTCGTAAGAACCGTAGATCGGCGTGATAACAGACACGATGATCACACCGACGATCAGAGCCATGATCACGATCATCAGCGGCTCCAGAAGCGACACCAGTTTGTTGATCGCCATCTCGGACTCGTATTCCAGATTGTCCGCGCTGGAATCCAGCATCGAGTCCAGACTTCCGGTCTCCTCACCGATCATGATCGTCGAGGAAAATTTCTTCACGAAACCGTCAACACTGCCCACCGCGGCCGAAAGATTTTCACCCGCGCGCACGGACGCGATCGCCTGGTCAAACTGTTCTTCTATGTAGAGATTTCCCACCGTCTTGCGCCCGGTCTGCAGCGCCGTCACGATTGGAAGACCGGCAGAGTACAGCGAGCTGAGCGTCCGCGCGAAACGGGCCGTGTAGATCGTCTTTAATAATTTCCCGACGACCGGCATGTGCACAAGCAGCCTGTCCTTGAGCAGGCGCACCTTGTAGATGCGGAAGATCATAACGATCACCATCACGATAACGAAGAAACCGATGCCGATCTGCAGCCAGTTCGTCACGAGCTCATCGCTGAGCCACATCAGGAACTCCGTCGTGACCGGCAGGGACTCCATCTGAGAGAAGAGATCCTCAAACTGTGGGAGCACAAACGTGAAGATGATGAGCACGACCGCGACGATCATCACGAGCAGAATGCACGGATACACCATGGCACCCGAGACCTTGGACTTCAGCTTGGACTCCTTCTCGTAATGGTTCGCCATACGGAAGGCCGTCTGATCCATCTTGCCGCTCGCCTCCGCGGAGCGGAACATGTGGATCATGAGCTCCGGGAACGCGTCGCCCTGCTGCTCCATCGCGTCCGAGAGCGCGACGCCCTGCCGGATCAGCTTCTGCAGATCTGCATAGATCAGCCTGTGGTTCGGCTTCAGATTCTCCTCCTCGGAGATAATGCCGAGCGCGCGCACGAGCGAGACGCCCGCCTCCAGCAGCGTGGCGAGCTCCCGGCAGAAATCCGCCAGATCCTTCGTCTTGATCTTCTTTCGGGTGCGCGTGTCTGTCTTCTCCTTGTGCGTGAGCAGGAACAGGCCGTCCTGACGCAGGCGCTGATACAGATCTGTCTCATCCGCCGCTTCCTGGACGCCCTTTACGCGCTTTCCTTCCCCATCCTGCGCTGTATATTGATATTTCGGCAATGAAATCCACCTCGTTTCCTTCTTATGCTCTCCCGAATATCCGCCGCCGGAGCCGTGTCACATCCGCGCTGCCGTCTCTCCAGGCGCTGCACTGACGCCGTCCTGCGCTCCGCTCAGAAATGGTACAGGCTCAGATACCAGTCCAGAAGCCGCTCTCCCCGGCCGACACGCCGGCGTCGTCCCGCCGTCCGCTCAGAAGCGGTACAGACTCAGATACCATTCCAGAAGCTGCTCTCCCCAGAAGAGCGCCGCCGCCATCCCCGCGCAGAGGAACGGGCCGAACGCGAAATGCTCCTTCTTGCCCTTCCTGCGCGTCGCCAGCAGCCAGATGCCGTACAGTCCGCCTGCCACAATAGCCAGAAACGCAGCCACCAGGCAAAGCTTCCAGCCGAGAAACAATCCGGCTGCCGCCATCAGCTTGATATCGCCTCCGCCGAACGCCCCGGGAATCACGATCGTGATCAGTAGCATCGGCACGCTGACGCACACCAGTCCGATCAGCCGGTTCTTCCACGTCGGCTCCGGAAAACAGACCAGGGCCGCAATCGCGATGATCAGGATCAGGATCACCAGACCATTCGGAATCTCCATCGTATCCGCGTCAATGAATGCCACCACCGTGAGCACGGCGAGAAACGCGAAGTCCGCGATCGCCTCCGCACCCATGCCAAAACGATGCATGCACAGCAGCGCAAGTACGCCGCCGAGCGTCTCCACCGCCGGATAGCGGAAGGAGATGCGCGCCCCGCAGTCCCTGCACTTCCCGCGCAGATAAAACCAGTTGAACACCGGCACCATGTCATACCAGCGAAGCGTCGCGCCGCACGACGGACAATGGCTCCGCCCCGTCACGAACGAGATCTTCTCAGGCAGCCGATAGATCACTACATTGAGAAAAGAAAAAATCCCGGCTCCCGCCATAAAAACCAGCAGGTACAAAAAAATTTCCGCTATGTAAACCATCCCTGACACTCCCGGAATACTCTGTATTGTCTGCTCATGTCCCGAAGCCCTCTGCCCTTGGGCCATTGCCCCGGCACAACGTTCGGACGTTCCATCACGCAGCGAAATTCTCTGCCTTTGAACCGTCCAGAGCGAACATGCTCTGCGCACGGTACACCTGCCACTGGCGGGCGCCGTCCTCATCGAGGTAGAAATAAACGAGATAACTGCCCTCACGGTAAAGCAGGCGTGTCGGCTCAAGATGTTCATCATCGCTTCCAAGGATCACCATGCTGCCCTCGCATTCCACGATATCACGCACCTGTTTCTCCACGCTCTCCTTGAGTCCGCTCGCCGTCCTGTCGTCATAAATATCCTGTCCCATACCATAGTACTCTATACTGGTCATGCGAAGCGCGGTCCAGACATTACGTGCCTGCTGCAGCGCGAGATGCGCCTCCGAGCGCCAGACAAAATACATCCCGACCAGCGTAGCCATCCCGACCAGAATGAGCATCATCAGGATAACCGTCGCCAGGCGCCAGCCGTTTACCATTTTGACTTCCTGTTTCTTCATCGCCCCACACTCCCGTGCTTTCTGCCGCAGCCCTCCCACGGCCGCAGGCTATACGTCCCCACGTTAAATTAAAAAAGCATATCTTCTGTAAGTATACCTTAAAATGTCGCATTACTCAAGAAATTTTTGCAAAACAGGAAGGATTCCGCCAAAGCACGCTATAATTGTTTCTGTCCACTTCATACCGTCAGCATACGGTTTCAAAATCCGGGCTTTTCAGCCCGCAACCCTACATAAATTTAAGGAGGTAATACGATGTCAGCAAGCAAAGACAAGAAAACCGGAAAATGGATCTGTCAGTTCCGCTACAAGGACAGCTCCGGCAGGAGCCGCAAGAAATTCCGGCGCGGCTTCGCCACCAAAAAGGACGCGCTTTCGTGGGAACGCGAATTTCTGCTGGTAGCCCGCCGCGATCCGACGATGCTTTTTTCATCCTTTACCGAGATCTACCTTCAGGATATGTCGCACCGCCTGCGCGCTTCCACAGTGCGCGGCAAACGCTATGTGATCCGCGAAAAGATCCTGCCACGCTTCGGCAGCATTCCGATCAATCAGATTCGCCCCTGCGACGTGCGCAGCTGGGAGGCCGCCCTTCTGCAGGAAGGCAGGGCAAACGGCCGCCCCTACTCCCCAACCTACCTGAAGACAATCTACAATCAGCTGAACGCCATTTTCAACTACGCGGTCAAATACTATGAGCTCAGAGAAAACCCATGCCGCAAGGCCGGAAGCATCGGCTCCGGTCAGGCCGGGGAGATGCAGTTCTGGACGCTGGCGGAATACCGGCAGTTCCTGCAGGCTCTCCCGCCGGACGAGCCCACCACCATCGGCTTCCAGACGCTCTATTTCACCGGGATGCGCGTGGGCGAGCTGCTGGCGCTGACCCGCGCGGATCTGGATACCGGCGCCCGGGCGATCCGCATCAACAAATCCTGCCAGCGCTCCCGCAAGGGCGACGTCATCACCCCTCCGAAAACCGCCCGCGGCAACCGCACCGTGAGCATCCCCTCCTTCCTCTCGGAGCTTCTGAGCCACTATGCGGACACCCTCCCTCCCGGCGACGACACCCTGCTCTTCCCCTTCCACAAATACGCGCTGGCCAGAGAGCTGGAGGACGTCTGCGCCCGACTCGGCCTGAAACGCATCCGCCTGCACGACCTGCGCCACTCCCATGCCTCGCTTCTGATCGAGCTGGGCTTCACCCCACTGCTGATCGCCGAACGTCTCGGCCACGAGAAAGTAGAAACCACCATGAACGTCTACAGCCATCTCTATCCCGGCAAACAGCAGGAAGTCGCCGAACGGCTGGAACTGCTGGCGCAGATGCTGTGACTGGCTCAAGGGCTGTGCCAGTGCCGAGGCTGTATAACGGTGCGGATGCTGCGTCAATGCAAAAACTTGTGACAACGCCGGTGCTATAACAGCTCGAATGCTGCGTCAACGCAAAACTTGTGATGACGCCGGTGCTATAACAGCGCGAATGCTGCGTCAGCCTCTGTGAAAATCGAATGCAAAACGGAAGCACTCACACAGAAATCCAGAATAAATCCTTTCGGTAACACACCCGCTCCCGCCCCGGAAAGCGGATGCAAAACGGAAGCATCCAAAACAGCGGTTCGGCAATTCCGTGCTATGATTGCCGCCTACGCATAATTCTGGTTGAGTTGATCGTGGTACTGGTAATCTTGGCGATTTTGGCGGCGATTCTTGTGCCGGCATTGCTGGGGTGGATTGACAAGGCAAGAGAGAAACAGTATGTGTTGGATGCAAGGAATGTGTACGTTGCTGCACAGGCTGTTGTAGATGAGGAGTATGCGCGGACGGGTAAAGCGCCGGCTACGGATGATGAATTTGCTGCACTTAAGACTAAGATTGTAGATATTGCGGACACAGATTTCACCTCAATTACCAGTGTCGGCTACAATGACAGAGAAGGTACAGCTGCTGGTGATACAGCGAAAAACGCTGAAATTAAAGCAATGGTAATTACTGGTCTTGAGAGCAATGGAAGCACCTGTACCGCAACGTTAAGTGCAACGGGTTGGGCCATCACTAACGTCGTTGCAGCGACCGCGACACCGACCCCAGGAGGAGCAGGAGCTTAAAAGAACTTTTGTTTTTTATTAATAGATGAACTGGATAAAATCCCTTGCCGATGAAAAGCGGCAGGGGATTTTCTTCTTCATGCGTATAAAAATGAAGCAGTCAGGATTACAGGATTAACCGGTGATCCTGACATATCCGCTAAAAATATCACTTAATTTATCATGGATATTTCCAGAATGGCAATTAATTCTCTCTATGTTCTTTCATAATATCCCATAATTTAAAATGGAACTCAATTTAGGTTACGCTTCAAAAGGAACAAAACCGACTCGAAAAATCAGCCTGAAAAGAAAGATATTTATGCGGTTTCCTGATAAGTCGGTGATACAAAAAACCCGCCAGAACACTCTAGCGGGTTATGATATATCTTTTATACGTTTTCTCTACTTTTGTTTTTCTGCAAGGAGTTGTCTGAGTTGTTCAATCTCGGCATCTTTATTGGCGAGTTGCATATCTTTATCAGCAAGCTGCTTATCTTTATCAGCAAGCTGTAATTTCTGTTTGTCGATTTCAACTCTCTGATTGTCAATCGTCTCCTGCATGTCATCCATCATGTACTGCACGGTATTATTGTCAAGAATCCTCAATTCCTCTGAAAACATTCCCATCACCTTCTCCACATTCTGGCAAAGACGATATACATCTTCGTACATGGGCTTGAATTCCGGGTATAGGTCAATCAGCCGAAGTATCATTTCCGGATCATCCTGACTGAAGAATACAAGCCACGCCTCGGTTTCATTTTGGATATCTCTATTGTGGATGTTTCGGTCGAAAATGTCAAGTGGTATAAACAGATATTTCTGTAGAAGGTTAAGCTTTAGCCCTGTGTCGGAGCACTGTTCAAAATAATGCAGGTAATTATCCGGATACCTTCTGAATTCCCCCGCACTTTCCTCAATAAAGATGATTGTATAGACTTCCTTAATCTCATAATAGCTGAAAAGCTCTTTTCTCCTGTCGCGAACTCTCTTATATTGGCGCAACAGAAGATCTGCAGAATAACAGGCACTGCGCTGACCAGGGAAAGCATAACCTATTTTCTGTGCTTCGACATTCACAAGGCTGCCGTCATCGAGCTCTACGACAATGTCCATGATCAGTAGCGAACCCTCATCCGCGATCCGCGTGGAATCACCCGGCAGGACGTATTTGATCCTCACGTTTGTCCTGAGCAGAATGGAAAGCAGGCGATTAAGCCGCTCTGGTGTGTATTCCGGGTTCAGGACTTCCTTGAAAAATGAATCGTACAGGATTTTGACGCCTCTGGCTCCGGTGCAGAAGTCAAGAAATTCTTTCTGGTAGCAAGGCAGCCAGCTGTTAAACTGTTGATTTAATGTCGGAGTCATCTGAATATGTCTCAGCAGATTTTCTCTTTCGTGTATCATCGGGAAATACTGTTTCAATTTGTTTGCCATATTACCTCCTTAAATTTTTTTGAACCCTATCATATATGTTATGTGAATTATTTTAGCATGATTTGAGATAAGGCGCAAGAAAATCTGAAATACATATTCCGACATCTTATTGCAATACAAGAAGAAATTCATTGTGCATTTTTGCTATATTATAATTGTTATAGTTTACAGAGAACAGTAGGAATGAACAGAATGTATGACTTTTACTGAAAGGGCAATGTGATTATGGGTATTTTATCAAAGGAATTGGAAAAATATGATTTGAGAGCCTTGCAGTGTATGGTCGACATGCGAAAGGATGAGCTTCAGGCGCTTGAAGCGCCTGAGCCATATATGGGGAGAAGAAATTAGAATTCCAAACTGTCCGCGTTCAGGAGAAAGTATTTCATCCCCATGATCACAAAACCCTCTTCCGTTCGCCAGGGTTTTGACGTGCCGTTCACGATAACGATCTTCTTGAACGAATCCGGAATATTTCTCAGAGAATGGAATTCCTGTGTCTGCTTGTCCTCCGAAGAAAGGTTGTAAGCCACCTGAATATAGTACCGCTGGCTTCCCTGATTTACCACGAAGTCAATCTCCAGCTGCTTGTGAATCCTTTTTCCGGAGCTGCTTTTCTCATATACGTCCACAATGCCGACATCCACATTGTAACCGCGCACAAGCAGCTCATTGTAAACGATATTCTCCATGAGATGAGTAGGTTCCTGCTGCCTGAAATTCAACCGGGCGTTCCTCAGGCCAACGTCGGTAAAATAATATTTCAGATTCGCGCCGATATACTTTCTGCCCTTGATGTCATAGCGGTTGGCTTTCGAGATCAGAAAGGCTTCCGCCAGATAATCGATGTGGCTGGAGATCGTCTTATTGCTGTAGCTGCTCCCGCGCTCGCTCATAAATGTGTTGGATATTCTGGTCGGATTGGTGAGCGCTCCTATAGAGGAGGCAAGGATATCCACCAGTGTGCCAATCTCGTCCACATTCTGAATGTTGTTCCTCTCCACCACATCCCTGATATAAACGTTCGCGAATATATTTTTCAGGTATTCTGTTTTCTGACGTTCTGTCTCAAACAACGCAACCTGCGGGAGGCCTCCGTATCGCATATATTCCTCCCAGGCATCATCATAATCCCCCGAAAATACGGAATAGAATTCCGCAAAGGATAAGGGATAGATCCGCACCTCGTCGCCTCTGCCGCGGAACTCTGTCACGATATCACTCGACAGGAATCTGGAATTGCTGCCCGTCACATACACGTCAAGATTGTCTATACGCAGCAGGCTGTTCAACACTTCCTCGAAGCGGGGCATGAACTGCACCTCGTCCAGAAACAAGTAGTATTTCTCGTCATCCTTTATTGAGTCTTTGATGCGCTGATAGCACTTTTTCGGATCACGCAATTCCTCGTTCTCAATGCCGTCCAGTGCGATCTCGATGATATGATCCGTGTCAATCCCGCTTTCCATGAGATAATTCTTGTACAGGACAAATAGCAGGAATGATTTGCCGCATCTGCGGATTCCCGTAATCACTTTGATCATTCCGTTATCTCTTCGGATTTTTAACTGCTCAAGATACAAATCTCTTTTGATCTGCATAATGTCGCTCCCTGTTTGCGTGCATTGCACGGATTTTAGTAATGCTATCTTATCAGAAAAATGAATTTTCTGCAATATCCTGATTACTATTTTTTGTGCATATGCACTTTTTCATGTAACGATTTTCTAAATGTATCCGCAAAATCACCATTTTGAATCGATTCAAATTCTGAACTGGCAGGCCAATGACATAAATGCTGTTTACTAAAATGATTTTATTGGAGACTATTTTGAGAAGGAACTTGTCTATTCGGTAGATTTCTTTTGTGTTTTATACGATAATTAAAACATAAATCCAATAGATTATTCTACTGATAAAACTGGTTGAGTTGATCGTGGTACTGGTAATCTTGGCGATTTTGGCGGCTATTCTTGTACCTGCGCTGCTGGGGTGGATTGACAAGGCAAGAGAGAAACAGTATGTGTTGGATGCAAGGAGTGTATATGTAGCCACTCAAGCAGCTGTAGATGAGTATTATGCCAAGAATAATGCAGTACCCACTGATATTAGCGACTTGTATGATAATATTAAAGCAATGGCAGATACAGATTTCACAAGTATTACGATAGACAATTGGGCTGGTCGTGTAGGAGGTGCTACTGTTCAAGCTGAAATATCTGAAATGACAATTAGGGGTCTCGTAAGCGGTTCGGCTAATGTCAATATGCAACTTACGACCGCTGATGGGTGGAAGCAAATTTCATAAAACAAAAAAGTGTAATTCTTTATCAAATATCTTCAGGTGGAAAACCGCAAGGTTTTTCACCTGATTTGTGTCTAACAATAATATAGGCGGAAAGTCTCATGATTCTCCGCCCATGTTATCACCTATAAGTTTAAATCTTCTTAGCAGTCTATGTGCAAATTATTCGGCTTTAGGAGGTGTCACACCATCAGCTGGAATGGTCCAAGCACCATCTGCCAATTGAGCGCCGGTAACTGTACTGCCATCTTGTGATGTAAATGTAACCGTCATAGTAGCAATAACATATGGCTGATGTTCGGCATCGACATTTGAACTTGTTGACGCAGTGACAGCAGTAACTTCAATATTATCAAGATCAGCCATCGATTCAATTCTGTCTATATTGTCTTCATCGGCTAAAAGAGCTGCCAAATCTTTAATTGTGCTATCTTTTTTGGTAAACGTATTGCTTGCATATGCCTCATCTGCTACCGCTTGAGATGCCATGTAAATATTTCTGGCCTCAAGTACATACTGCTTGTTTCTTGCTTCATCAATGTACCCCAGCAACGCCGGCACAAGGATAGCTGCCAGAATCGCCAGAATTACCAGTACCACGATCAACTCAACCAGAGTAAAACCTTTCTTATTCTCTCTGGCTTTTTTTGCCTTTGCAAACAAACTCATAATTTTTCCTCCCATCTATTTCGTTGTAAGTTTGTGTTTTGTCTTTCTCAGTATATAAGAAACAGTTTAAAAATGCAAGCGTTTTTGTACATTTTCCCAAAAAATTTTCAATTATTTTTCACGAAATCGTTTAACTCGCCAATCACTTCGCCACAATGTTCTCTGGGGCAAGGTTATAGCAGTCAAACGCGCGCTTCAGTGTAAAGCTGTGATCCTCCCCGGCCAGCCCGTTTTTCAGCTTCAGGGTGATGCTCAGGCAGCTGCTCGGAGCACCTGCCGGAGTCTTGACTACGCTGACATTAAAGCTCTCGATGCTGCAGTTCTGGTACACGCCTTTGCCGAGCTGCCAGGGAACCTTTTTCCATTCAACACCTATAGCCGGACCCGCTTCCGGGCGGACATAATAATCCAGCGCCAGATATCCCTTCTTTTCGGCGCTCTCCCCAGAGCCGCTTTCCTCTTTCACATACATCCGCACGACATTGTTCGTCTCGCCGTCCACATACCAGACTTCAGAATTCCCAGTTCCATCGTCCAGAATCAGAAGCGCACATTTTTTCTTTGCATCTTCATCCAGGCTATCTGACGGTGCGCTGACTGACTCTCCAGCCGGAAGGTGAAGACCATTGCCATTATCGCCAAAGATATCAGACTCATAACCCGCCGCACTCAGAGCGTCAGACGCCGTCCCGATCACGATCGAGGCCACACTCTGCTCCGTGGCGACGGCGCTCGCTACCGTGTGGCTTCTCATGAATGTGCTCAGCGTCAGGGCTGCCGCGCTCATGAAGATCGCGGTCAGAGTAAACGTCACTATGATCTCTACCAATGTGAAGCCTTTGCAGTTTTTACGTAATCTCTTCATGATTTTCAGCCTCTTCCGCAAATCCAGAATTTCTTTCTTCTACTTATAGAAGTACATTTCAAACGAGATCTGCGTCGGATCCTCCTTGTCCGGCTCTGTCACATCCACGGTGTAAACGCGCTTGCGCAGGCGTCCGTGAAGATTAAACGCGTCAGCCTTTGTTCCGTCCGAATTAACTTCGCTGACGTTGAGGACATAGAGATCGTTCCAGTCCTGCTCCGCGTAGGATGAATAAAACTGCTGCAGCACCTCGCCGGTGGCCGCATTCAGAGTCTCTGCCCGACGTACCAGATCGTTCGCGGTCTTCACCGCGCGCGAAAATCCGGCGATGCCAAGGAGCAGGATGATAAACGCCACAAGGACAGATATCATCGACGAACCGTCTTCGCTCAGCAGCCGTTCGCGCAGTCTCTTAATCCCTGTCACCGCTCATCGCTCCTTCCCATTGTCTTCCAGTCCCAGATATATGGATACGTACTCTTTGTCGCCGCATCCGTGTTTTCATTCACATCCAGGTCAAACTCTCTCTTCACACGATACTCGGAATCGTTCAGCGTACTGATCACTTCCACGTAAAGGTATACATCCTTATCTTTAAGCTCCTCTTCCTTCACCAGATCGCCCACTGCCCCATTCCAGGTCCAGTACATTTCAATCTCGATCTGGTGCTTCTCATCCTCGCTGGCATCCATCGTAAACCTGCGCACCGCATCGGCTTTGTTGCCGCTTGCCTCGTCGTAAGCAGGCCATCTGTTTCCAACGATTTCGTCGCGCACATAATGCTGCAGGCTTTTCTCATCCTTGAAATCCTGCTTCTCCATGTCCCTCGCGAACAGCTCGCTCAGGGACACTACCTGCGCCTTGCTCCGCTCAAATATAGCATTGTTTCTGGCCGTCGTCAGCGCTACAGAGCCGGACAGGATGACCGTGGCGGACAACGCCAGGAAAACCACCATCACGCAGAGCACGATGACCATCGCCGCGCCGCGGTTTTTCTCGTTCCCACTCATGGTATGACCTCCCCGTCAGGCGCTCCGGATCCTGTCAAGTCCCCGGAGGGAGCGTCGGCAAGCGGAGCCGGGACAGACGCGGGATCCAGCCCCGTCTGCGCCGTCTGCGGCTCCAACGCCTGTGTCTGTGGCTCAACCGTCTGCGTCTGCGGCGTCTGTGTCTGCGGTTCAATGATCTGCGTCTGCGGCTCTGTCGGCGCCTGTGTCTGAGGCTCCACCGTCTGCGGTTCTGTCGGAATCACATCCTCTTCCATAATGATCCCGCCGTCCGCCGCGTATCCCGGATCGCTGCCGTCATCCGGAACGATCGTCAGATCGTCCGAACCCGAGCCTGCCGCTCCTTCAGACGGAGTCCCCGGCACATCCTGTACCATATTTCCGTCCGCATCAAAGGAGAATACCAGCTCATTGCCCACTACATCGGCAATATACGCCGGATCGTCCGTCTCCAGGGCTGTCTGCATCGCGGCCGCGCTCGCGGCAGCCGTTCCGGTGCTTCCAAACAGTTCTGCCTTGTAGCTTCTCGGCAGAGGTATCCAGTTCTGATATTCTGTCGGCATCAGCTTCTCCAGATCCTTCTGATCGTCGTCGCTCAGTCTGTTAAACTCCATTCCCGGCCTCAGCGTGCGCATGTAAGAGCGCAGAACTTCCGTCTTCCCTGCCGGCGGATTGTATGAAGTCTTCTCAATCAGATAAGTGCACTGCGTGCGGTCCGCCACTACGACCTCCTGGCCGTCGATCACAGCCTTCTCGTCCATCTTCTTGTCGTAGACGCTCTGAATCAGCTGCTGCACCGTAATGCTATGTGTACAATAGGTCGTTCCATAGTCGTACAGGAACGAGTTCGTCTGTCCCTCCTGCGGCGCCTCAACAGCGGAAACATCCGGAAGGATCAGCGTGTAACGGGTGCTCGCAAGTTTTCCTTCCGCATCCGCGTAGCGCCGGATCTGAATCTTCGGGTATACAGTGATCTCCCTCTTCTCCAACGGATCCGCCGGATTCACCTGTGAATATACGACCTCATAAGCCTTATGCCCGATCGTAGCCTCATTCAGCTCCAGCTCATAGATGCTGAGCTTCGGATCGGCAAGGAGCTCGTTTCTGAGCGCTTCGTCCGTCGTCGCCTCCTCGCCCTCGGTCTTGATCTGATACGCCGCAATAGACATACGATCCGGCAGCGGCGCTTTATCTTCCGCATGTTTCAGAGCCCAGTCAGCTTTTTCCGCATCCGTGAAATCGCGTTCCAGATAATAATTTCCGTCCGCACACATCAGGTTCGCTGTAGCTGTCGGATTCTTATACAGATCCGTCTCCTCCAGCACGTTCGGCTCGAGCATACGGTAGAGATCGATCACGTAACCGCAGGCGTCGTCCCCGGCCTTCGGCAGCTCACCGCTCTGCGGAACCTTCTTCTCCCAGGTATAGGCCAGATGCGTCAGGGTCACCGGCACTCCTTCAGCAGGCTCAGCAGCCTTCGTCCATTCCGTCTCCTCAGCCGCAGCCTTTGTATACGTGTACATCGTGTGCGTCTGCGACGCCGTCGCGGCCTGCAGCTCAGGCGCTTTCAGGCTGACTCTCGGCAGCTGGCGCCATATGTACTCCGACCATGCGGACTCCTGCTGACCGTCAGCCGACACGGACTGGAACTGTACGCACATATATTTACCCGCGTAAGACAACGGCAGATTGCTGAAAATATAGGTCGGGAAACCGGCTTCCGTAATACTGTACTCTCTCTGGCTGTCATAGCCCAGCGCCGCAGAGAGCAGCAGCTGCGGATCGGGCTGCAGGCTTCCGGAATTCTGTGCCGGCCTGTCTGAATAGAAGCCAACCCTCATCCTGTAGCTTCCCGCACGTGAAACGGAATCGATGATAAGCGTCAGGCCTCCCCGGAAGGTCTCCTCCTGCGTCGCATTGTCAATTCCGGTCGTGCTGTCCTTTCCGACCGTCCAATCCCAATCCGGCACCAGCACCGGATTCTGCGGCGGAAGAAGCTCTCCCTCTGTCTGCGGCTCAGTCTCCGTCTCTGTCTGAGGCTCCTGTGTCTCGCTCTCAGACTCAGCCTCCGTCTCTTCCTCCGTCTCCGGCTCCGTCTCGGTCTCTTCGTCGGACGAGCCTCCGCCCGTGGAGCCGACACTGGATCCCACAGCGGTTCCGCCGCCCGCGCTTACCGGCATGGCCGCGCTTACCTCCTCCGGTTCCATCCAGTCGCGATATGTGTTCGGCTGTGTCAGAAGCCAGCTGCGGTATACGCGGAAGAGACCATTCGCAATCGGCTCAACCGAATAGCCGGAGGCCACCTCATAGGTCTCAAGCGGCTCCTGCGGCTCCGTCTCGGCAACAGCCTGCGGTTCTGCCTCCTGTCCGGAACCGCCCTCCTGCGTTTCCTGTGCCTGCTGCGGCTCCGTCGTATTTCCGCCCTGCTGCAGTGCTCCGATCAGCTCGCCGAGGCTGGTTCCGCCCGCTCCCACCGTCTGACCGGACACAGCGGATGCCGTCTCCGGCGCGGCCTTGACGAGAATCCCATCCGTAATAAGCTTCTGCAGCGGCAGACCTTCACCCACCAGATAGCTCAGTTTCGCGTTTCCGATATTCATCTCGAGCGGATATACGCGCGCATGCGCTCTCTCAGCCGTGTGCTCCTGTGGGATCGTCAGCTTCCCGTTAAGTCCCAGAACCACAGGCGCAGCCGGATCTTCCGTACCCGTCCCGGATTCATCGGTCTTTGCCTCGGCTGCCCGCTGTCCGGACGCAATGACAACGCCCTTCAGCAGATACCCGTCTGTCTGCACATCGCCCAACAGCTCCGCGCGGTAAACCGCCGGCTCCACCTTAAGCTCGAAATTGACAGAGTCTCCTTCTCGCCTTATATCATCCTCTCCTGTCTGTATAAATCCATTCGCAAGCTTTGCCGCAGCCGGAATCAGCACATCCAGATGCACCTTCCTGGACGGAGCATAGCCTTCTTCCGCGCCGCCCGACGTTGTCCCGCCTTCACCGGCGGAACCTTCCATATCCGGCGGACAGACCTGTGCCGTGAGATCGAGGCTCATGTCTGCCCCGAGATTCTCGAAGATGACGTCCGTGCCTGCGCCCAGCAGCTCATTCAGCGTACATGGCAAATCCGACAGCCGCCTTGTGACTGTCCGCTCTGTCGATCCCATTTTCGCAGTGATCTTCAGAATATTGTTCAGATCCTTGTAATATGCCTGATTCGCAAGCCGCAGCATATATGTTCCGTCACCGTCTCCGGCGCCGCCCAGATACACCTCTACCCTCGGGTCGAGCAGGTTCGGGAGGATCTTGAGAATGACGGTCTCTACATCTTCTACCTGTCTCGTGCCGTTGTAGGAATAATTCACCACGGATACCTTGATCCATCTCTCTTTCCAGGACTCGGAGACACGCACCGAATGGCTCGTCGTCTTGCCGCCGTAGAACGTCGCCCTGTACACTACAGCGTCCGTGTTATCCAGATCATCCGCTTCTGCCTCCGCTTTGGTGTCATAAAGCCGCAGCTCCAGCACCGTCCTGAAGACCTCACCTGTCGCCTCAGCCGTCGGCTCCTTCTCCTCCGTGCCGTCTCCCGACTCCTCTTCACCCGGCTCCGGCTCTTCCTCCTTCTTCTTATTCTCCCAGGTGATGTCCAGATAGCCTCCGTTGTTGGCCGCTTTCAGATTCGTCGCAGGCGGAGTCATACTCCCATCGGTCGTCTCGCCCTTTTCCAGCTTCAGGCAGGCGATCGCCAACGCGCTCTCCAGACGGTTGTAATTGCCCCTGTAGTCCTGACGATATGTCTCACCGTTCGGGTCAAAGGCAGTCTGCGGATTAGCAAGCGTATTCAGCGCAGTCAGATATCCCTTGTCAGTCTGTATCTCCCCGCCGGCGGACTTGTAATCACCCCTCTCATAGTGAACCGCCGCGCCAACGGCCGTATCGATCAGCCTCGGCTGCTCCGCCTCCGCACTGTCCTGCGCGGAATAATAATAGACATTCTCGTCCTTCATTCCATCATACTTCGGAACCGTCGGATATGTCCCATCGGTGATCCCGATGCTGTTCTTAACGTCAATCTGTCCGGAAACAAGATTCGTCCCTTCGGCGTCCAAATCCAGCGTTCCGTCCGTCGCGTTCACGGAAATATTCGCCGCCAGACCTGCGAAGTTCTCCTCCGATCCCTCTGCCAACCTCGCGTAGTTGCGGCAGCGGTTCAGCGTCAGGAAGGCATTCGCGTCCTTTGCGCTGTTGTATAACGCGATCCCCGCGCCCACGCCTGAGGTAATGCCTCCCGCGTTCGCGCAGTCTGTAAGATTCACATGAGAATTCTGCAGTATGCCGTTCCCGGCGATCGGAAGCGTGTCTGAGGTAAGCGCGGCAATGCCTGCCCCCGCCCCGATGGGGGGCTCCCGGAGGGGCACACGCCTGTGCG